>DATICC010000412.1:0-10854 GCA_035457045.1 Woeseiaceae bacterium
CACTGCTTCCCGCAAGCACCAGGTCCGCGGTGAATTCGCGCAGCCCGACGTCCAGGGTGCCTTGCGCAATCGTCAGCGTGCCCCGGCCGGCCGCATCCAGTGCGCGGAGCCCGTCGACGCCCTGGTACTCGACACCGTTCACTTCGAAGGCAGTATCGTCCGTTACGTTCACCAGCATCCGGCCGAAGTCGCCGCTCGAACCGAAAAACGGGCGCATCGCGACCGTGTAATACATGTCGGCGTCGTTCGTATCGACCAGCGCACCGCGAACGCGGATCTCCTTGGTATCGACCGGATCGATCTCGGCGACGATGAAGGCTTCGGCTGTGGCGAGTGCCGGCGTGCTGACGACATCCACCGTGTGTGATGCCTCGAGGTCGAAGTCGACCGTGAGCAACGAAGGACGGCCTCGCGTTATGACCAGGCGATCGCGATCCGAAAGCAAGATCCTGTGCTCCACCTCGGTCAGTGCATTGCCGTCCGAATCGACGACCAGGGCAGCTTTGGATACGTCGTTTGCCTCGACGACGACTTCCGCGTTGCTGTAATCGAGCCTGATCGAGCCGGCAACGTACACGCCCGGCGGAATCGATGCCGCGCTTACCAGTTCAGTGAGGTCGACGTAATCGGTAAAGTTGATGCGCGTGCGGAGAGGGAGGGTTTCAACGACCCGTCCACCGGCCGTCTCCAGCTTCAGCGACAGCACATCGACGGTGTAGTTCAGGAAGTCGCCGTCTGCGTCCGTGAAGCCGACCAGTACGGTGCCGCAGTCGTCCACCGTTGCGGCATTACCCGGATCGCAGGCAGCGAGCGGGGCCGGGGCATCGGCATTGTTGCTGCCGCTGCTGCAGGCAGCCAGGGCGATTACCGACCACGCCAGCACGGCCAGCGCCCAGGCGGGCAAGCGGACGGCGGTGCCGGGGAAACGATGGTTCGAATGCCTCATTGCGATCTCCTTGTCCTTTGCGCGTTCGATATGCCTACTAACGCACCGTCCGGCAGCCGGTTGACGATCCCGTGCGGACGATTCGCGCCATGCCGGTCACGGCAGGACGAGGAATGCAATAAAATGCAAAAATACATGCACTTATCTTGTTTTCCTTTGGTAACGTGTCAGAATGCGGACAGACCAGGAAGCAGACTTGACCGGCGCAATTCACGTCAGGCCTTACATCCGGTTTCGACAGGTCGGCTAGACTTACAGGGCAGCAGCGCTTGCAACGATCGGCGACTGAATGACAACGACATCCGGCAGCAAAGCACCCACACCCGTGCCAGTCAGGCATCGCCGGCCCAGGGCCGGTGAACGTAATCGTGGCGCGGTCGATGCCCTGCAAACCAAGATCGCCGTGAATGTGCAGCAACTCGATCCCGGCCGGTTTCACGAGCAGCTCCGCGACAACATCGGCGAATTGCCGGATGCAACCGGTTGCGATTCGGCGTTCCTGGCGTTGTTTCGGGCCGACGCGACGGCCATCGAAACCGTGTTTGCCTCGGGTTCCGTTTTCAGCAGCTGCAATCCGGCCGCACTCGAAGGCGAAGCCCTGGGCAACTGGCCATGGCTGGCGAAGAATCTCGGTCACCTGCGCCTGATCGAAATCCCGGACACCGAAAAAGCGCCCAAAGGCGCGACGGCGGAGATGGAGCGATTCGCGGAATTGCATATCGGCTCGATCCTGATTATCGGTTTCACGGTGCGCAATGATGTCGCCGGTTTCCTGGCACTGGCCAATGAGAGCCCGGTAGAAGGCTGGGACGCCAACCTGCACCTGCTGATGAAGCTGGTCGGCGCGTCACTGGCCTCTGGTATCGAGCGTATGCGGACGCTGGCCGTACTTGCGGAGATGGAAGAGCGAAATCATCTCGTCAGCCTGACTGCGAATGACGGCATCTGGGACTTTGACGGTGCAAGCAAACGACTGCGACTTTCACGCCGCTGGAAGTCGATGCTCGGCTACGACGTCAACCGCGACGACCTGCTGCCCGACTGGTACCGCCTGGTGCATCCGGACGACATGATCCGCGTGCAGGCGAAGATGCGCGAGCATCTCGAGGGAAAAACAGAATTTTTTGAGAGCGTGCATCGCATGAAACACCAGAATGGTGAGTGGCGATGGATGACCAGCCGGGCAAAAGCACGGCAGGATGAACGCGGCCGGCTGCAGCGGTTGCTCGGTGTCGAAGTCGACATCACAGAACGCAAGCTTTATGAAGAGGCGTTGTTCAGGCAGAAGGAGAGCGCGCAGATCACCTTGCGCTCAATCGGCGACGGCGTCATCACGACGGACGCCAGCTGCAATGTCGAGTACATCAATCCAGTTGCGGAGGAATTGACGGGCTGGAAGGTCGACGACGCGAGCGGACGTTCGGTTGACGAGATATTTCGCGGTTTCCACGAGGAGACCTGCGAGCCACTGGAGAATCCGCTGTCCGTTTCCATTCGGCGTAACCGGGCAATCAAGTCGGTACGGCCGACACTGCTCATACGCCGTGACGGCAACGAGCTTTACATCGAGAGCACGGCCTCGCCGATCCGCGACGGCAAGGGGGATGTTACCGGCGGCGTGCTGGTTTTCCACGACGTCAGCGAGTCACGCGAGCTCAATCGGCGCCTGAGCTACCACGCAAGTCACGACATCCTGACCGGACTGGTGAATCGCCGCGAATTCGAATCGCGCCTCGAACGCGCCCTGAAAAGCGCGCGCGCCCGAGAGACATCGTACGCGCTGTGCTACCTCGACCTCGACCAGTTCAAGATCGTCAACGATTACTGTGGTCATAGCGCCGGCGACGCTTTGCTGGGTCAACTGGGCGCATTGCTCAAATCGAAGATCCGCTGGCGCGACACGCTCGCACGTCTCGGCGGTGATGAGTTCGGCATACTTCTCGAGAGTTGCAGCCTGGATGAGGCAATGCAGACCGCGGAAGTGCTGCGCCTTGCCATAAGTGAATTCAAGTTCATGTGGGACGACCGGAGTTTCCGGCTCGGAGTCAGCATCGGAGTGGTTCCGATCACGGCCGACAACGAGGACGTACAGGCATTGTTGAGTGCCGCGGACAGCGCCTGCTCCGCGGCCAAAGAGGCCGGACGCAACCGCATCCACAGCTTCCAGGAAAACGACATCGATCTGATGCGCCGCCGGCGGGAGATGCAGTGGGCCGCGCGTATCAACAATGCGCTGGAAGAGGACCGGTTCGAGCTGTTCCGCCAGACCATTCAGCCGCTGCAGACTGAAGGCGAGGGCGCTCATTACGAGCTGTTGCTGCGCATGCGGGACGAGAGCGGCAGCATTATCGCGCCCGGACTCTTCATCGAGGCGGCCGAGCGTTATGGCATCACCCCGAACATCGATCGCTGGGTCATCCAGAACGCCTTCCGCTGGCTGGTATCCGAGGCGGACGAACGCGAACGGTTGTCGCTTTGTTCCATCAACCTTTCGGGGCAAAGCCTCGGCGACGAGAAATTCCTGCCCTACGTGATCGAACAGTTCCAGCGTAGCGGGCTCGATGCCACCAAGATCTGCTTCGAGATCACGGAGACGGCAGCGATTGCGAGCTACTCCCAGGCAAACCGGTTCATCAATGCGTTGAAGGAATTGGGCTGCAAGTTCGCACTCGACGATTTCGGCACGGGCCTGTCGTCCTTCGGTTACCTGAAGCACTTCCCGGTCGATTTTCTGAAGATCGACGGCAGTTTCGTAAAGGAAATCCTGCACGACCCGATCGACAGGGAGATGGTTCGCTCGATCAACGAGATCGGTCACCTGACCGGCAAGAAGACGATCGCCGAATTCGCCGAGAATGCGGAGATCATCACCATGCTGCGCGGCATGGGCATCGATTACGCACAGGGTTACGGTGTATCCGAACCGCAGCGGGTAACCAGGGCCGTAGCCTGAACCGGGTTCGCCAAAGGCCTCGTGCTGCCGGCCTCTTTTCAGTCGAAACGCATCGACAGGTCAACGGACCTGACGTTTTTCGTTATCGCGCCGATTGATATGAAATCAACGCCTGTCTGCGCAACACGCCTGACTGCAGCCAGGGTAACGCCACCCGACGCTTCGAGAATTGCGGGTGGATTGCCTTCGGCCCTGTTGATGCGCACGGCATCATCGAGATCGTCGATGCGGAAATTGTCCAGCAGTATGCGCTCGCAGCGGACGGCGAGTGCCTGGCGCAGCTCATCGATGGTCTCGACTTCGACCTCGATCGGCAGGTCCGGGTGGATGCGGCGTGCTGCGGCGATGGCGGGTTCGATACCGCCACAGGCCAGGATGTGATTTTCCTTGATCAAAATGGCGTCAAACAGGCCTAGCCGGTGATTGACGCCGCCGCCGCAGCGCACGGCGTATTTCTGGGCCAGGCGAAGTCCGGGCACGGTTTTTCGCGTGTCCAGGATGCGCGCTCCTGTGCCGACCACTGCGGCCGCATACTCCGCGGTAACAGTTGCCGTGGCGCACATGAGTTGCAGGAAATTCAGCGCACAGCGTTCGCCGCTGACCAATGATCGCGCGGGGCCGCGCAAGGCGCATATGCTGTGCCCTGGTTCGAGCCGTTCGCCATCCGCACTGCGCCAGGTGACGTGAACGTCCGGATCGACCTGGCGGTACACCTCATCAAACCAGGGTCGCCCGGCCAGTACCATGGCTTCGCGTGTGATGACGGTAGCAGAGGAATCCCGGTCCGACGGCAGCAGCGCGGCGGTCAGGTCGCCGCTGCCAATGTCTTCTTGCAAGGCATTGGCCACGTTCATCTCGACGATGGGCTGAAGCTCGTTATCCGTGATACTCATCGCTGCCTGTGCTGCAAACAAGAAGCCCGGCGCTTGGCCGGGCTTCCGTTTTGACCTTGCGAGCCAATTACATGATGAACCCGTGATGGGCGCCGACCATGCTCATGATCATCGGAATCGAGAGCAGGGTATTGCTGCGCGAGGCAAGAAATGCAACTCGCTTGGCTTTGGCAATTTCCTCGGCGCTGGCCTTGACGATCCCGAGCACCTTCTTCTGGTTCGGCCAGATGAGCACCCATACGTTGAAAAGCATTATGGTACCGAGCCACGCACCGATACCGATGGTCATCGCATAACTGTTGACGGGGGTACCAAGCATCCCGAGTGCAAACGCGTCGTCCAGCTGCCCCATGTGCAGAAGGTAAGTCGCACCGCTCAGCCAGGTGACGACGGCGCCCCAGCGAAACCAAAGCAGGGCTCGCGGGGCCACGTACTTGGTGATCCCAGCGCCGCCGGGGCCACCCTGGTCACTGGCGGCAGCGCCGAGCGCCGGCACCTGGACGAAATTGAAGTAATACAGCAGGCCGATCCAGGTGATGCCCGCCAACACATGCAGCCAGATAATCAAGGAATTTGCGACAGGCGCCGCAACAAGGTGCTCGCCCATGGTTGCAAGCACCAGCAATATCGCGAGAACAAAGCCCGCAATGATGGTGCCGGCAATGGTATTCAATGGATTCATCTCTTTGTCTCCCCAGGGTTTTCAGGCTTGTCGTTGTTGCTTTGCTGCCGGCGGTTCGATGGCGAGTCCGGCGCTAACTGACCCGGTTCGGTGCGGGCCCCGGCGTATTATAGTGTCTGGAAGCGGCAAAATCAGGACGCCGGTGAAACCCGGCGGGATCGCCGGCAGATCCGGCAATGCGCGCGGCACCCATCTAAGTAGCTGACCGAAGTGACAATTGGACGATTTGTCGTATGCCATCCATGAAACGGGCACAAACAGGCGGCGCACGCCCCGGTTACCCCGGGTCTCCCTGTATCCGGCATTGCGTGCTCGATGACAACAAGGTATGCGTCGGCTGCAAGCGCACGATCGAGGAGATCGTGGCGTGGTCGACGATGAGCGCAGCTGAACAATGGGCGCTGGTCCGCAAACTGGCGGATCGGTAGGTGAATCGGGCAATTGTAGCCGTATCCGCTGCGCGGGTCATGGCGTTTGCGTACAATTGGCGGCAGCCGTGCCAGCCGGTGTAAACTTGCATATGAAAACTGCCATCCTGATTGCCTGCCTGTGCCTGGTGACAAGCGCTTGTTCGTCGATGCTGATGGGTGGTTCGGCGTCAGGCACGACGGGTCTCGGCAAGGACAATCGAACAGCACAACAGCTTGCAGACGACAACGCCATAACTGCCACGATTCGAAGTCGCTATGCCCAGGATTCAGCAATCAGTGCAGCAAAACTGTCGATCGAGACGTACATGGGAGCAGTAACGTTGAAAGGTACGGTGCCGAGTTTTGCCGTACGTGATCGGGCTGTGAGCATAGCGAGAAATACCGACAAGGTCCGCAGCGTCAACAACCAGATTGCGGTGAATACCAACAACAAGCAATGACGTGGTTTTTTTCAGTGGAAGAAGTGAGAGGCACTGTGAACGTAAACGAGAGAATCGAACAGCAACTGAAATCCAATCCGATCATCCTGTACATGAAAGGCACGCCGGACTTCCCTCAGTGCGGTTTTTCGGGCCAAACGGTCAATGCACTCAAGCAGGTCGGCAAGCCGTTTGCCTACGTCAATATCTTCGAAGACCCCGAAATTCGAGAAGGTCTGAAGGCCTATTCGAACTGGCCGACGTTTCCGCAGCTTTATGTGCACGGCGAGCTGATAGGCGGCTGCGACATAGTCGTGGACATGTTCCACTCCGGCGAACTGCAGAAACTGCTGGCGGACATTGCCGCCTGAGCAGAGCGCGTGCCGAGCCGTCGGGTCATCCGGCGCGTTCGGACAAGCCCGCTTTACATAATGGCCTTGCGACGGCCGGCTCTGGTCGCTTGCGCCCAGACTGACCCCGGCAGGATGCGTCGTCAGCGGAGCCGCAGGCGAGCGCATGAAATGCCTGAAAGCCGCGCGCCCCGCGCATTTGAGACGCGTATCACTGCGTCGAATTCACTCATTGTTATATTGCTCCGTAGCATGCGACTCGCGCGCCGAACGCTCCTGTTTGCAGGCATTTCGATCAACGGCGGAGCTCCAGGGTATGCAAAGTCCAGACCGAATCAGCAGACTCCTGCGGTCGTTGCCGGCGGGCGCGCTTTTCCTCGTGCTGTTTCTGCTGATGTCCGCTTGCAGCCTTCTGCGGCCGGATGCGCCGGAGCAGCGCGTCATCAGGGAACCCGACCTGCCGCCAGCCGTGGTAACCCAGGCTCCTGCCGAAGCGGTACATCCTCCCATTGTGATTGTTCCTCCTGAGCCGGAACCCGAGCCCGTCGCACCGACGGTCTTTTCGCACCGAGTCGCCATTGTTCTCAGCGGTCGCCAGCCAAGCTACGAAAGCGTCGCAAAAGAGCTGGAGCTGGTGCTCGAGGATTACTCCCTCTACGACCTCTCGGATCGAAGCCAGACCGTGCGTAACGTATTCAGCAGCATTGCGGATGAACAGGCAACGGCGATCGTTGCCATCGGCCTGCGGGCGGCCCTGTCGGCGCGAGCACTCTCCGGAGTGCCGGTGGTCTTTTGCCAGGTATTCAATGTCAACGACAACGACCTGATCACCGATACCGTCAAAGGCGTGTCATCCATTCCGCCATTGAGTATGCAGCTCAAGGCATGGAAGGAACTCGACCCGCAATTGGCGAACGTCGGCGCCATTGTCGGCTCGGGCCACGATGAACTGATCGAGGAGGCCGAACTGGCCGCCGCGGAGCTCGGCATCCGCATGCATGTCCGGGTTGCAGGATCCGACAAGGAGACGCTTTATCTCTTCAATCGCCTGGTGCCGGACATCGACGGTTTCCTGTTGTTCCCGGACAACCGCATACTCAGCCGCACCGTACTCGATGAGATACTCGGCTACGCCTCGCGTCACCGTGTGCAGGTCGCCGTGTTCAACGAATCGCTGCTCGCGATGGGTGCGACACTCAGTGCCAGTACCGTGGATGCGGACATCGCATCGGCTATCGTCCGGGTCCTTGATCAATTCGAGAACGACAAGGGATATCTGCTGCCCGCCCTTACGCCCCTGACCGCAATCCAGATTCGGACCAACAAGACGATCGTTCAGCAATACGGCCTTGATGATGCCGGTGCCGAATCGGTCGCAGGTGCACTGTGACATTTGCCGACCTCCAGCACATCTCCAGGAAGCTGATAACGAGGGTGGTGCAATGGAACGCCGCGCGACGTGGCAAACGAGCGCTCGTCCGCGAGATCCTGTCGCTTCAGATCATGATCACGGCGGTCATCGGCAGCCTTGCCGTTGCCGCGTTGTACTGGGGAGGCCAGTGGGTACTGCAGGACAATTACAGCAGGTGGGCGTTGCAGTGGACCGAAGAACTGAACGAGCTTGGCGCACCCCTGTACCTGACCAACGACAACGATGCACTGCTGCGCCTCGAGAGCTTCATCGACAAATACTCGGAAATCGAGCGAGTCATCTACTACAAGAACGACGGCACCGTGCTGTTTTCCATCTCGAACACGGACGAGGAAAGGGAACCGGCGAGCGACCTGACCGCGGCAATGCTGCAGAATGCGAGCGAACGTGCGGGCGGCAAGCAGCCATACGTCATGAAAAGCAGCCTGATCAATGCCCGGGCATTCAAGATACTGGCACCGGTCTGGACCGAATCCATCACCAGCGACGGACTCTTCGATTTCGACCCGGAGCTTGCAGCGGAATCGAGCGCGATCGACCTGATCGGCTTCGTCGGGCTCGAACTCGATTTCATGCTCTTTCACGACCGGCTCCTGAAGAACATCAAGATCGCCATTTCCGTCCTGCTGCTCGTTCTGATCGCTTCCGGAATCATCGGTCGAGCGACGTTGCGCAAGGCCCTTTCATCCATTTCCGACCTGCAGGAACCGATTTCGGAACTCGCAAAGGGTAATCTCAGAGTGCAGTTCAAACCGGCCGAACACAGGGAGATATCCGAGATCGTCGAAGCACTGGAATCGACCGCAACGGCGCTTGGCGAACGCGATGCGCGCCTGCTGCAGCTGGCGAATCACGACGTCCTTACCGGCCTTTTCAACCGGCGCAGATTCGTCGATGAACTGAAGAAGGAGATCGACAACGTCAACGCCAATGACAAGGTTGCCGCCCTGATGTTCGTCGACCTCGACCAGTTCAAGTACGTAAACGACACCTGCGGGCATCCGGCCGGTGACCGAATGCTGCGCAAAGTGGCGGACCAGCTCATAAGGTCGATCGGGGACCATGGGCAGGTTGCGCGCTTCGGCGGCGATGAGTTTGCGATCCTGGTCCCGGACACCTCGAAACCTGCGGTTACCGCCCTCGCGGAGGCAGTTCTCGATGACATGCGCCGGCTGGCGCACATAGAAAGCGACAATGTATTTCACGTGCATTGCAGTATCGGCATTACGATGATCGATTCGTCACGCTTCGACCACGATGACCTCATTGCCCAGGTCGACATCGCCTGCCGTGAAGCGAAGGCCAGCGGAAGGAACAGGCTGCAGTTCTTCAGCATGTCGGAGCGCGAGGCGGAGAAGATGGTTGCGGATGTCGGCTGGATGTCGAAATTGCGCTCAGCAATCGATAACAACGCATTCGTACTGCGTTATCAGCCCATCGTCTCCATCGCTACCGGCGAGACGACGCACCACGAAGTCCTGCTTCGCATGCGTGACGAGGACGGCAAACTGGTAGGGCCGGACGCCTTCCTGCCGGCCGCCATGCGATTCGGGCTGATGGCGGAAATCGATACCTGGATGATCGAGAATGCCGTCGCGGCAATCGCCGAGTATCGCGTCGAACAGCCGGAACTTTGTTTCGCAATCAACCTGTCGGTAAACGCGTTCGAAAGCGAGAACCTGGCCACGTTCGTACGTACGCAACTGACCCGGCACGGGGTACCGGCGCAATCAATCGTGTTCGAAATTACCGAGAGCCTGGCGGTACGTCATCTGAAGCACGTCGAGCAACAGATATCTGCGCTCAGGGCCATCGGCTGCCAGCTGGCTCTGGACGATTTCGGAACCGGCTACAGTTCGTTCAGTCACCTGAAGAGGCTCTCCGTCGATTACATCAAGATCGACGGATGTTTTGTCCGGGAACTCGAGGAAAGTCCTGTCGACCAGAAGATGGTGCGCATGATTGCAGAAATCGCGCGCGAGGCAGGCATGCGGACGATCGCAGAGTATGTGCAGAGCCATGCAGCGCTCAAGCTGCTGGGTGAACTCGGCGTGGAGTATGCACAGGGTTATTACGTCGGTCGTCCGACCGCGGTGCCGACGCGCCGCTCGATGCCGGTCAGCCTGGCCGTGCAGCGCCTCACTCCGCGCGCCGTGCCCGGTTAGCGGATTCCAACGCATCCTCGAAGCTCTCGTCCGGCTCGTCCTCGGTCTCGGGAGCGGCGGGCACGCGGATCGAATTGAATATCGGCTGGAACCGATTGACGATGTCGCAAAAGACGTCGGCCGTGATCTCCGCATCGTAGGCGGCTGAATGCGCTGATGATTCGTCCCAGGTCAGTCCCGCGGCGCTTACGGCCCGGGCCAATACCGTCTGGCCATACGCAACACCGCAAAGCGTCGCGGTATCGAATGAGCTGAACGGATGAAACGGATTTCTCTTGATGTCCGATCTGAGGACGGCCTCGTTCAGAAAGCCGAGATCGAATGATGAGTTGTGCCCGACGAGGATGGCACGGGTACAGCCGCTGTCGCGCACAACCCGGCGAACTTCCCTGAAGATGCGCTGCAGCGCGTCCCGCTCATCGATCGCGGGACGCAGCGGATGGTGTGGATCGATACCGTTGACCGCGAGCGATGCCGGATCCATGTTGGCGCCCTCGAAGGGCTTGACGTGATAGCGAATCGTCTCGCCGCGCAGGAACGTGCCGTCTTCCTGTGGATCGATGAACACCGCGGCTATGTCGAG
>DATICC010000413.1:0-2724 GCA_035457045.1 Woeseiaceae bacterium
GGGTTTCGGCATCGTGCGGATGAATCTCGAGCAGGTCCTCGTGATACCAGATGACATTGTCCGTGCGCCGGGTCTGCGCGCCGACGTTGTATTGCGTCAGGGTGCGGCCGGTGGTCAGGATCAGCGGGAATTTGCGGCTGGTGCGCTCGTCGGTCGGAACGTAATCGGTCTCGACGAACAGGCCTTTGCCGCGCACGAAGTTGTCGATGTGCATGATCGGCGTGCCCATCGGCGCTTCTTCGTTGCAGGGCCACTGCACGCTTCCAACTTCGTCCAGGAACTTGAACGAGACGCCGCCGAAGGTCGGCGTGAGCTTGGCGATCTCGTCCATGATCTCGGCCTCCGAACCGTAGTTCATCGGGTACCCGAGCGCCTGCGCGAGTTCCTGCGTGATCAGCCACTCTGCTTTGCCCTGGCGCGGTTTCATCACCGGGCGTACGCGATTGATGCGCCGCTCGGCATTGATGAACGTGCCGTCTTTTTCGAGGAACGAGGTACCCGGCAGGAACACGTGCGCAAATTTCGCGGTTTCGTTCAGGAACAGGTCCTGCACGACCACGCATTCCAGGCTGCCGAGCGCTGCTTCGACGTGCTGCGTGTTCGGGTCGGATTGCGCGAGGTCCTCGCCCTGGATGTACATGCCCTTGTACACGCCGGCAATCGCGGCATCGAACATGTTCGGGATGCGGTAGCCCGGCTCCGGATCGAGTTCGACGCCCCACATGGCTTCGAACTTTCCGCGCACCTCGTTATCGCGAACCGGCCGGTAACCCGGCAGTTCGTGCGGGAACGAACCCATGTCGCAGGAGCCCTGCACGTTGTTCTGGCCGCGCAACGGGTTCACGCCGCAGCCTGTAAAACCGACGTTGCCGGTGGCCATGGCCAGGTTCGCCATGCCCATGACCATGGTCGATCCCTGACTATGCTCGGTGACGCCGAGGCCGTAGTAAATTGCCCCACGCCCGGCGGTGGCGTACAGGCGGGCGGCGCCGCGTATGTCGTCGGCGCTGACGCCGGCGATTTTTGCCACGTTCTCCGGCGAGTACTCCGGTTTCAGCACGCATTTCTTCCAGGCTTCGTAGGATTCCCGGTCGCAGCGTTCCGCGACATAGGCCTCGTCGGTCAGGCCTTCGCTGACGATGACGTGTGCAAACGAATTGATCATCGGCACGTTGGTGCCGGGCAAGAGCGGCAGGTGGTAATCCGCCTGGATGTGCGGCGAGCGCACCAGGTCGATCTTGCGCGGATCGAGGACGATGAGTTTCGCGCCCTGGCGCAGCCGCCGTTTCATCTGCGATGCAAATACCGGGTGGCCCTCGGTCGGGTTCGCGCCGATGACGACGATGACGTCGGCATCCATGACGCTGTCGAACGGCTGCGTGCCCGCGGATTCGCCCAGCGTCTTCCTCAGGCCGTAGCCAGTGGGCGAATGGCAGACGCGCGCGCAGGTGTCGACATTGTTGTTGCCGAAGGCCGCGCGCACCAGTTTCTGCACGATGAACACTTCTTCGTTGGTGCAGCGCGAGGAGGTGATGCCGCCCACTGATTTGCGCCCGTGTTTCGCCTGGATCTCGCGGAAGCGTTTGGCGGCAAACTGGATCGCTTCGTCCCAGCCGACCTTGCGCCACGGTTCGTCTATGCTGTCACGCACCAGCGGATCAAGCACGCGATCGGCGTGCGTGGCATAGCCCCAGGCAAAGCGGCCCTTGACGCAACTGTGGCCGTGATTCGCCTGGCCGTCCTTGTGCGGCGTCATGCGCACGACCTGGTCGCCTTTCATGTCCGCCTTGAACGAGCAGCCGACGCCGCAATAGGCGCAGGTGGTGAGCACGCTGTGCTCCGGCTGGCCGTGGTCGATGATGGTTTTCTCCATCAGCGTCGCGGTCGGGCAGGCCTGTACGCAGGCGCCGCAGGAGACGCACTCGGAGTCGAGGAACGTCTCGCCGATACTCGCCGACACCTTGGAGTTGAAACCGCGGCCTTCGATGGTCAGTGCAAACGTGCCCTGGACTTCGTCGCAGGCGCGCACGCAACGGGAACAGACGATGCACTTGCTGGGATCGAAAGTGAAATAGGGATTGCTCTCGTCGGTGGCTTCGAAAAGGTGATTCTCGCCCTCGAAGCCGTAACGCACTTCGCGCAGACCGACCGCACCGGCCATGTCCTGCAGTTCGCAATCGCCGTTCGCCGAACAGGTCAGGCAGTCCAGCGGATGATCGGAAATGTAGAGTTCCATTACGTTGCGGCGCAGCTTCGCCAGCGCCGGCGTCTGCGTGCGGATCACCATGCCTTCCTCGATCGGCGTGGTGCAGGAAGCAGGGTAGCCCTTGCGCCCGTCGATTTCGACCAGGCACAGGCGGCAGGAGCCGAAGGGCTTCAGGCTGTCGGTGGCGCACAGTTTCGGGATGTCGACGCCGCATTCGCGGGCCGCGCGCAGTATGGTGTCGCCGGCCTTGACGGTCGCCGGCAGGCCGTCGATTTCGACCTTGACCGGGCGCCCGGCGTTGCTGGCCGGTGTGCCCAAATCCCTGTACTTGATGAGGCTCATCGCCTGTCTCCTGCCCCGGAATCGAAGTCCTCCGGGAAGTATTTTAGCGCACTGCGGACCGGATACGGAGTTAAGCCCCCCATGGCGCACAGCGAGCCGTCCACCATGGTGTCACAAAGCTCGGACAACAGGGCCAGGTTGGCCTCACGGTTCTCGTTGTTGCGGATCCGGTCGAT
>DATICC010000414.1:0-2456 GCA_035457045.1 Woeseiaceae bacterium
AAAGGGCGCCCGCCTCGAGCAGGGGCACGTCTCTCGAATGCGCCGCCGTGAGGATGAGCTGCCCGAGACCGGGATATGCGAAGATCGTCTCGGTCACGACGATTCCCCCGATCAGCCAGTTTACATGCAGCATCACGACCGTGATCGGCGTCAGCAGCGCGTTGCGCAGCGCGTGCCGTAGCACAACCCGATGGAACGGGATGCCGCGCAGCTTGGCTGCCCGGACATAGTCAGACCGCATCACCTCGATCATGCTGGCCCGGGTCATGCGCGCGACATAGCCGATGTCCACGATCGCGAGCGTGAGCACCGGGAGCACGAGCTTCGACGGGGCTTCCAGCGCGGTCCTCTCCATTGTGAGCGCACTCGATCCCGGCAGCAGGTGCAGCTTGATCGCGAACACCAGAAGCAGAAGCACGCCAACGACGAACTCAGGTGTCGAAGTCGTCGCGAGGCTGGCAATCGAGATTACCCGGTCCGGAGCTCTGTCCGGATAGAGACCAGCCACGATGCCGAGTAGAAGCGCGAACGGCATAATCAGCAGGAGTGCTGCGCCGGCGAGAATGCCGGAGTTGATGGCGTGCTTGACGATGAGCGGCTCGACCGCGCTGCGCTGCGAGGTCGACTCGCCGAAATCGCCGGTCAGGACGCGTCCGAGCCAGCCGGCATAGCGCTCTACCAGCGGCTTATTCGAGCCGAGCCGCTCGTTCAACGCATCCACGGCTTCCTGGGTCGCGAACTGACCAAGCATGTTGCGAGCCACGTCTACCGGGAGGACCTCGGTGGCAACGAAGATGAGAACGGAGCTGACAAAAAGAGTCAGCAGCAGAAACGGAATCCGCCGGGTGACAATGGCCTGCATATGACCTCGTCGGAGCGGGCGCCCGTGCTCGGCCGGGCGCCTACCCCCACTCAATTCATCCAGGTATCCGTGAAGATGCCGTAGCGGAACGCCGTCGGCTTGAAGTTCTGCACCCGCTTGGTCTGGCCGGCGAGCGCATAGATGAACAGCGGCTCGGCGAAGGGGCCGTGCTCGCGTAGGTAAGGCTGCAATCGCGCGTAGACGTTGCGGCGGTCGTCGACGCTGACGCTGGAAGTTGCCTCATCGAGCAAGGCGTCGAACTTCGGGTCGGCGTAGCGCGATTCGTTCCAGGCCGCCCCGGAGCGTAGCGCAAGACCAAGCGTCATCGTTGCGAGCGGACGGTGGCTCCAGTATGGGGCGCAGAAGGTCCAGTCCGTCCACTTGGCCCAATAGGCATCGGCGGGCATCGGTACGAGCTTAATGTCAACGCCGATCTGCTTCGCCTGCTGTGCATACACCTGCGCCGCCGTGCCGATGAACTCGGGCGAGGTGGGATACTGCATCTCCGTCTGGAACCCATTCGGGTGGCCGGCTTCGGCGAGGAGGGTGCGGGCCCGTTCAAGGTCCTGCTTCGGAGGATCCATGGGATACCAGGCGGGATCGACTTCGGGTGCTACGAAGTCATCGGTGCCCTCGAAAGCAGTGTCGCCCAGCGCCAGATCCAGGATCTGTTGGCGATTTTGCAACAGCTTCAGCGCCAGCCGCACTCTTTCGTCGTCGAACGGCTTCGCGTCTGCATGCGCACGGAACAGTAAGGTGCCGGAGCTGCGTACCTTGGAAAGCACGATGTCCGGGTGCTGCTCCTGTAGCGTGCGGTATGCGGAGTAGTCCATGCCCAGCGCGATATCGAACTGGTCGCTGACCAGGCCGGCGACATAGGCCGGCGACTGCGCCTTGACGTCGACGCAGACGACCTGCTCCACGTACGGCAACGGCTGCCCGTCACTGCCCTGCTGCCAATAGTTCTTGCGGGCCTTGAGGGTGAACTTCTCGTTCGCCACGTACTCGACAAGCTCGAACGGGCCGGTGCCCCAGGGCTGTTTCAGGAAGTCGCCCTCGAACTCGCGTGGGACGATCGCGCCGGCATAGTGGTACAGGTCATAGGGCAGTGTGTTGGTCGGCGCCTTCAAGTTCAGTCGGACGGTCCGGTCGTCGACCTTCTCGATGCCGGTCTCGTCCAGATATGGGCTGAGAAGGCCGGTCATCGAGGTGCCAAGCTTCGGATCGAGCCAGCGCTTTAGATTGAAGATCACGTCGTCGGCATCGATGGGCCTCGGCGTCGGTGTATTGAATATGGGACCCTGCCGCAGAGCCAGCGTCCAGGTCTTGAGGTCCGTCGACGCCTCAATCGTCTCCAGTAGATATGGATGCGGTAAGTTCCTGTCATCCACATAGGTCAGGAACTCGGCGACGCCCCGGACGGCGTCGGAAGGACCCAGCGAGTCCACAACGGCAGGATCGCTGAGCGGCTTCAAGGTATCGACATTGGCGTAGCGCACTGTGCCCCCTCGCTTGGGCGGCCCGGAAGGTGCAGTAGTCTGGGCCAACAGCCGCGGCGAATAGCCCAGCCCGGAAATCGCGGCCAATGTCGTTG
>DATICC010000415.1:0-3831 GCA_035457045.1 Woeseiaceae bacterium
CGTCGGGGATTTGCCGCCTGGCAACGACGGGCTTGGACTGGCACTGCTCGGAATTTCAGGCGACCGGCTGGTGCCGCCGGAAGTCTACGACTCGATTCGCAGGAAAACGCTGGCCTCCGTGCGCGGCACGGTGCAGGCCGACATCCTGAAAGAGGACCAGGCACAGAACACCTGCATTTTCTCCACCGAGTTCGCCATGAAGATGATGGGCGACGTGCAGCAGTTCTTCATCGAGAACAACGTGCGCAATTACTACAGCGTATCGATCAGCGGCTACCACATCGCCGAGGCTGGCGCGAACCCGATCAGCCAACTCGCCTTCACCCTGTCGAACGGTTTCACGATCGTCGAGTATTACCTCGCGCGCGGTATGAACATCGATGACTTCGCGCCGAATTTGAGCTTCTTTTTTTCCAACGGTATGGACCCGGAGTATTCCGTCATCGGGCGGGTGGCGCGCAGGATCTGGGCTCGCGCGATGCGCGAACGTTACGGCGCCAGCGCGCGCAGCCAGATGCTGAAGTACCACGTGCAAACGTCCGGCCGCAGCCTGCATGCGCAGGAAATCAGTTTCAACGACATACGTACTACGTTGCAGGCCCTGTACGCCCTGTTCGACAACTGCAACAGCCTGCACACCAATGCATTCGACGAAGCGATCACGACGCCGACGGAACAGTCGGTGCGCCGTGCTGTGGCAATCCAGCTCGTCATTTCCCGTGAATTGGGGCTGAATTACTGCGAGAACCCCTGGCAGGGGTCGTACATCATCGACGAGCTGACGGACCTGGTCGAGGAAGCGGTATACCAGGAGTTCGACCGCATTTCCGAGCGCGGCGGCGTGCTCGGCGCGATGGACACGATGTACCAGCGCGGCAAGATCCAGGAAGAGAGCCTGTACTACGAGAGCAAGAAACACGACGGGTCGTATCCGTTGATCGGCGTCAATACTTTCCTGCCGAAGCGGGGCCAGGAAGATGAAGTGCACAAACTCGAACTGATACGCTCGACGGAATCGGAGAAGAACGACCAGATCCGTCACGTGCGCCAGTTTCAGCAAACGCATGCGGCGGAGAGCGGCAAGGCAATAGAGGCGCTGCAAAAAGTGGCAAGATCGCGCGGTAACGTGTTCGCGGAACTTATGCATACCGTCAAGTCGAATTCACTTGGGCAGATATCGGCCGCCCTGTACGAAGTCGGCGGCGAGTATCGGCGAAACATGTAATGCGGTGATGGGATTCCGGCAGAAACCATGGCGGCGAATGCGAGGCTCAAGTCCCTGTTCCTTGTCCCGGCGGCACTCATCTGCTGCGCCCTGGTGCTGGTCGCTATTTTCGGCATATTGTCCGGCGGCCATGATCGCCTGGCCTGGGGCGGTGTACTGATCGCCAACGCCGTACTGCCGGTTTTGCTCGCATGGCTCGAATTCGGCAGGGTTCCCCGGACCAGCGAGTACCTGCCGTTTCTGCTGCTGACGTCCGGTGCCGGCCTGGTGCTGGTGGCCTGGGAGGTCTACGCGGAAGGCGTTGCGCATTGGTCGCTTCTCGTCGCTGCCGCAGCCGGTGTCGCACTGCTCGCACTGTACGTATTCTGGTTTTCGCGGTTCACGCGCCAGCCGAGCGACACCCTGGTCGTCGGCCGGAAGCTGCCGGCATTCGACCTCCGTGGCGCCGACGGCGCCGTTTTCCGCTCCGTGGAACTGCAGGGATCGCCCGCCGTGCTGGTCTTCTATCGCGGCAACTGGTGCCCGCTGTGTGTGGCCCAGTTGCGTGAACTGGCTTCGCGCCATGAGGATCTCACCGCGCTCGGCGCGAAAGTCATGCTGGTGAGCCCGCAGGAGCCTGCACATGCGAGGCGGATGGCGGATTTGCTGGGCATACCCTTCCAATTCCTGGTCGACGAAGGGAACCGGCTTGCGAGCGATTTCGGCATCGCGCTCCGCAACGGCGTGCCGCGGGGCTTGCCCGGCGGACACGGGCCGGATACCGTCATGCCGACAGTCGTAGTCGTCAATGCCGGCGGCACCATCGTTTACGTCGATCAGACCGATAACTACAGGGTTCGCCCCGAGCCCGACATGTACCTCGCCATACTCAGGCGTGCAGGAGCAATTGCCAGATGACCGATGCCGTACCCGACAGCTTCTTCAACCATCCTGCACTCTACCAGGGGACCTATCTCGAGTTCCTCGGCTTCCGGCTGACCAACTGGAAGGAAGGCTTTGCCAGGATCGAGATGCACGTGCGCAGCGAGCACCGCAACACCGTGGGCTTCCTGCACGGCGGTGTCATATCCTCGTTGCTCGATATCGCCGGAGCCGTCGCCGGCAGTTACGGTGTTTCGAAAGAAGTCGTCTCTGTCACGGTCAACCTGAACTGCAATTTCATCGCGCCACATCGGGCCGACTCGGTGATTGCCGAGGGTGAGCTGATCCGCATGACCAATACACTCTTTTTCGCCCAGTCAAGGTTGATCGATCCGAACAACAAGCGGCTCTGCGCAACCGCAACGGGAACCTACAAACGCCAGGCACGCGAGCGCCAGGCGGACGCGTAAGCACCAGCAGAAGGGGGCAATGTGATCAGTTTCAGGCTCGACAACAAGGTAGCGCTGGTGACGGGCGCAGGATCCGGACTGGGACGCCAGTTCGCCGCTACGCTCGCCGATGCGGGTGCGACCGTCGTGCTGGCCGCGAGGCGCCGCGAAAAGCTGGAAGAGACTGCAGCAGACATTGTCGGCAAGGGAGGGAATGCGATCTGCCTGGATCTCGATGTCACCAACTCGAAATCCGTGCACAAGTGCTTCGAGAAGATGCTGGCGAAGGTGGGTGCTCCCGATGTCGTGGTCAACAACGCGGGCATCGCAAGACAGGCGTATCTCCCCGAGCTCAGCGAGGACGACTGGGATGCCGTGCTCGATACCAACCTCAAAGGCGTGTTCCTTGTCGCCAAAGCCGCGGCGCTTTCGATGATCAACGCCAAAAAGCCCGGCAGCATCGTGAACATTGCATCCATACTGGGATTCCGCGTGAGCAAAGCTTTGGCTCCGTACATCGCGGCAAAAACCGCCGTGGTGAATCTGACCAAAGCAATGGCGCTCGAATGGGTGCGTCATGGCATCCGCGTCAACGCCATCGCCCCCGGCTACTTCGTGACCGAGATCAACGAAAAACAATTCGAGCAAGGCGCAGGCGAAGTCCTGATCCAGCGCATACCGATGAAAAGGGTGGGCGCCCTGCATGAACTCTCCGGGGCGCTGCTGCTGCTCGCAAGCGATGCCGGGAGTTTCATGACAGGAAGCGTAGTCACCGTCGACGGCGGTCAGCTGTGTAGTTCCCTGTAGCAAACGTCTGAGTCGTCTGCACGTTCAGCTCCTGTAGGAGCGATCAGTGCTCGCGACTGCGGTCAGGACCGTGTGCTGCACGCCGGCAACCCGCCGGCATGCCTTGCTCGCTCGGAAATCTTAACTCGCTCGCAGGGCATAACGCCGTGTTGCCGGCTATGGACTTGCACTGTAGGAGCTTGCATTGCAGGCGACGCGGACGACCAAATCTCGCGCGGTTTCTGAGCGTGGCGAATCAGCGTCACCGGCAGGCTGGCCCTGTGAAGGAATGGCTCCCTGCGGTCCGCTTAATTTCCTTCACAGGGCCAACCCACCGGCGACGCTCCCTGTCCTCGGCGCAACGGCATGCCACTACGCCACGGGCAGGCATTGCACCGGTATGCCCTTCGAGCGAATTAGGATTTCTGAGTGAGAAGGGCATACCGGTGCGGTGCCAGAAACTTGCGGTTACACGCGGCGCAGGCTCCTGCAGAAGTCGATTCAACCGGT
>DATICC010000416.1:0-3543 GCA_035457045.1 Woeseiaceae bacterium
AACGTCCATTATGAACATCCAGCAGCCGGCCGACCGGAACCGGCAACACCCGCTCGCCGGTACGTGCATGACCGGTGCCGATATCGTCGTGCAGGTGCTGGCCGACGAAGGCGTCGATACGATCTTCGGCTACAGCGGCGGCGCGATATTGCCAACCTACGATGCCGTATTTCGCTATAACGATGCCAATCGCAAGGCCGACGGCCGCTCGCCGATCCCGCTGATCGTACCGGCGAACGAACAGGGCGCCGGGTTCATGGCCGCCGGCTATGCCCGCGCGAGCGGCAAGGTGGGCGTCGTCATGGTGACCTCCGGGCCCGGGGCAACCAACACGGTCACACCGGTACGCGATTGCATGGCCGACTCGGTGCCGATCGTCGTCATTTGCGGGCAGGTGCCGACGCACGCGATCGGCACCGACGCCTTCCAGGAAGCGCCGGTCTCGGCCATCATGGGTGCAGTCGCGAAGCACATCTTCCTGGTTACCGATGCAGGCCGGCTTGAGGCCACGGTGCGTGCCGCATTCGAGCTGGCACGTACCGGCCGGCCCGGTCCGGTGGTGGTCGACATACCAAAGGACATACAGAACCGGGAAGTGGAATTCCACGGCACGGGCACCCTTCCGCTAAGCGGCTATCGCGCAAGGCTGCAGGCGGTTGTCGACAATCGCCTGACCGACGAGGCCTGCCAGCGACTCTACGCCATGCTGGCCGTGTCCGAACGACCGCTGATCTACGCTGGCGGCGGCGTGATCAACGGTAATGCGACGAAGGCGATGCGGCATTTCGCCAATGCGTACGGCATACCGGTTGCCACGACATTGATGGCGCTCGGTGCGAGCGACACGACGCATCCGCTGTCGCTGCACATGCTGGGCATGCACGGCATGGCATTTGCGAACTATGCGGTGGAGGACTGCGACCTGTTGATCGCCATCGGCGCCCGCTTCGACGACCGGGTAGCCGGTGATCCGGCGCATTTTGCGCCAGGGGCCAAATACATCGCCCACTTCGACATCGATGTCTCGGAGATCGGCAAGGTGAAGCGAGTCAACTGGCACCAGGTCGGCATTCTCTCGCGCGACCTCGACGACCTGCTGGCGTACGGCAAGCGTATCGGTTTCAACAAGGAATACACGGTCTGGCACGCCGAGATTGCCGCGCTCAAATCAAGGCATGCGCTCAACTACGACCGCAACAGCCAACTGATTCAACCCTGCGCAGTGATCGAGGAGATCAATCGCTTGACGCGCGGAGAAGCGATCATCGCGACAGGGGTCGGGCAGCACCAGATGTGGGCCGCACAGTATTTCGACTTTCGCGAACCACGCCTGTGGCTGACCTCGGGCAGCATGGGAACGATGGGTTTCGGCCTGCCCGCTGCCATCGGGGCGCAATTCGCACGCCGTGACCGCCTGGTGATAGACATCGACGGCGACGGCAGCATGCGCATGAACATCGGCGAGCTCGAAACGGCAACTACGTACGGGCTGCCGATCAAGGTCATCGTGCTGAACAATTTCGGCGACGGCATGGTTCGCCAATGGCAGAAACTCTATTACAAGGGGCGCATGTCCGGCAGCGACAAGTCGCTGCATCGCAAGGACTTTGTGCGAACGGCTGAGGCGGATGGTTTCGCCTTCGCGAGGAGACTCGACAGGAAGGAGGATCTCGAGCAGGTCATCGGCGAGTTCATACGCTTTCCCGGTCCGGCGTTTCTCGAGGTCATCATCGATCCGGATGCGGGCGTCTATCCCATGGTCGGCCCGGGCCTGAGCTACGACAAGATGATCACCGGCGACTTCATTGCGAGCCGCGACAAACCGGTCGAGGACGAACCGGGCCCGAGCGAGATGTTCTGAACACGGCTCCCCTGCCGCGCACGCTTGTCGCCATTGCTGCCACGGCGATTGCGATGCTGGCTTTCGCCGGCAATTCGATCCTGTGCCGGCTGGCACTTCACAGCGGGGCCATCGACCCCGCGTCGTTCACCGTCGTAAGACTGCTATCCGGGGCGATAGTGCTCGCACTGATCTGCGCGGTCGTGCGCCGCGGCCTGCCAGTCCTCAGGCGCGGCAGCTGGATCGCTGCCGCGATGCTGTTTATCTATGCTGCCTGTTTCTCCTACGCCTATGTCAGTCTCGTTGCGGCTACCGGCGCGCTCGTCCTGTTCGGCTGCGTGCAGGGCACCATGATTGCGTTCGCCCTGTCCCGGGGCGAACGGCCAACGGCCGTGGAAATGCTGGGCTGGGCCTGCGCCGTCGCCGGGCTCATGGCGTTGCTGTTTCCGGGCGCCGAGGCACCGTCCGTTCCCGCTGCAACGATGATGGCCGCTGCAGGCATCGCCTGGGGTGTTTATTCGATCCTCGGCAAGAAAGAAGCCGATGCGCTCGCCGCCACCTCGGCCAACTTCCTGCGCTCGGTTGTCCTTGCACTTCCGCTGCTCCTGGTGGGCCTCGCAGATGGCAGGCCGCGGGCGTCAGGCATGCTGCTCGCGGTCTGTTCCGGGGCGCTCACCTCGGGACTCGGCTACGTGATCTGGTATACCGCGTTGAGTTACCTGAGTTCGCTGCGGGCGGCGCTGGTTCAGCTCACCGTGCCGGCCATTACCGCGGCCGGCGGCGTGCTGCTGCTGGCCGAGCCGCTGACCCCGCGCGTCAGCTACTCGGGGCTGGCCATAGTTGGCGGCGTACTGGTTGCGCTGCTCGGCAAGGCCGGGTTGACCAGGGCAAAAGCCTAGTGGTCGGCGCCGTCTGTGGATGGGCGCACCCCGCCCGAAACCGATGCGCAAACCAGTGAACACCGGCACCGGCTACCGGGTGCCAATCCCTGTATTATGTGAACCGGCGCAAGGAAGAAAGCGGCTGGAATGAACAAAGTAGGCGGGCAAGGTAAAGTAAATTGTACGGTTTCCTGTTCGCTTGAATCATAATGTGATCGCAGGACGCAAACCCATCCCATATGTTGATTACGCCTAACAGAGACAATCTGAACAAGATCGTCATCCTGAATCCCAAGGGCGGTTGCGGCAAAACGACGCTGGCAACCAACCTTGCGAGTCTCTATGCGGCGCGCGGTCCGATGCCGGCGATCATGGATTGCGACCAGCAGGGCTCGACCATGGGCTGGCTGACCAAGAGACCGCCGTCGTCCCCGCCGATACACGGCATTGCTGCCTACAAGCGGACCATGCAGGCGACCCGCAGCTGGCAGTTGCGTGTCCCGGGCGAGACGCAAACGCTGATCGTCGATTCTCCCGCCAGCATCGACCACGACGATCTGCGCGAACTCACCCGCGACACGAGCAACATCCTGGTACCGGTGCTGCCATCTTCAATCGACATTCATGCGGCGTCCCGCTGCATCGCGGACCTGCTGCTGGTGGCAAAGATCGACCGTCGTGACAGGAAACTCGCGGTTGTCGCCAATCGCACGCGGCAGAACACCCGCAGTTTCGACAAGCTGATGCGATTCCTGGATTCGCTGGGCATACCGATCATAGCCGTGCTGCGGGACAGCCAGAGCTTCGTGCAGGCTGCGGAGG
>DATICC010000417.1:0-3473 GCA_035457045.1 Woeseiaceae bacterium
GGGGTGATGGAGAACTACACCGCCGTGCTGCTCGAACCCTACCTCGTGCCGAGCCGGACACGCGGCATCCCGATGGTTGAGCCGGAGCTGCTGAAACAGGTGGTTGCACGGCTCGATGCCGAGGGTTTCCAGGTTCACTTCCACGCCATCGGCGACGGGGCCATACGCCAATCCCTCGATGCCGTCGAGGAAGCCCTCGTGCAAAACGGCAGGCTGGGACACCGCCATCACATTTCACACATACAGTTGTTCGATCCGTCGGATATACCGCGCTTCAAGGAACTCGACGTCGTTGCCAATTTCCAGCCGCTCTGGGCATACGCTGACGCCTACATCACCGACCTCACCATACCGTTCATCGGCGAGGAGCGGGCGCGCTGGCTATATCCGATAAAGAGCATGCAGGACGCCGGTGCAGTCATTGCATTCGGCAGCGACTGGTCCGTGTCGACGGCGAACCCGTATCACCAGATGGAAACTGCTATCACGCGGAAGGATGCCATAGTCGACGATATGGAGAGCTTCATACCGGAAGAACGCATTGATCTCGAAACGGCGATAGCTGCATTCACGATCAACGCGGCATTCGTCAACCGGAAGGAAAATGACACGGGCTCGATCGAGGTCGGCAAGTATGCCGACCTCGTCGTGCTCGACAGGAACCTGTTCGAAACGGAGGCCAAGGACATTTCCGAAACCCGGGCGCTGTTGACCCTGTTCGAAGGTCGCCCGGTGCACGGCGATATCGCTGCCTTGTAGCGGCGAGCAGCGCTCGCGACTCGGTACGCCCGCGGCTTACCGTGACCTGGGGGCTTGCGATGTGTAGGAGCCTGCATTGCAGGCGACTTGCTGATGCTGGCACCGCCCAATCGAACGCCGGCGCCACGTCGCCATGCCTTTCTCGCTCGGAAAAAATTCTAACTCGCTCGAAAGGCATGCCGTCGCGTCGCCGGCTGGGTGATCGGTGGTTTGGTCGCCGCAGTACGAGCTGGCATCGTGCCGGCGGGAATGTACCGCCAGCCCTTCGCGCGAATAAGTATTTTTTCTGAGCGCGAAGGGCTAGCGGCACGTTTCCACCGGTGCGGTGCCAGCGTTAGGAGGTCGCCTGCAATGCAGGCTCCTACAGGGCAAGCTACTCGATCGAGTCAGGATTCCTGGCGAAACGGCCTCTTCACGCCGCGCCGCTCGCGGACCAGCGTTTCTGCCATGTCCGTCGAGCTGCGCGTCGCCAGCCAGGCAAGCAGGTCTTCGGATGATACGGGCCTGCTCAATATGTAGCCTTGCGCCTGTTCGCAGCCGGCATCACTGAGGTATCGGAGAGTATCGTCGTCTTCCACGCCTTCTGCCACGACTTCGAGATTCATATTGTGCGCGAGTTGCAGCGTAGTCCGCACGATCGCCGCATTCTGCTTGTCTTTCAGCAACGTCATGACGAAGGATTTGTCGATCTTCAGTTCATGCAATGGAATTTTTCTCATTTGCGCCAGCGATGAGTAGCCCGTGCCGAAATCGTCCATGGAAATCCGGACGCCGATGTCCCGCAGGCACTCGAGGACAGTGATCGCCTTCTGGATGTTCTGCATGATCGAGTTTTCGGTGACTTCGAGCGTCAGCCGGTTCGGCGGCAGGCCATGCTCCTTCATCAATTGCAGCACGTAGTAGGGCAGGTACTCGTCCTGCAGATCGCGAGCCGAGATATTGACCGACACCTGGAGTGAGCGGCCGGCATCCTGCCACTTTCGGCACTCGCCAATCGCCTGCCTCAGCACGTAGCGCGTCAGGTGAACGATGGTGCCGGCTTCTTCGGCCGCCGGCACGAACTCATCCGGTGAGAGCCAGCCGTACTCAGCGTGCTGCCAGCGCACCAGGGCTTCGGCACCGCAGATGTCGCCACTCTGCAGCGACATCTTGGGTTGAAAATGCACTCGCAGCTCGTTTCTCTGGATTGCGCTTCGCAGGTCGTTGACGATCCTGAGCTGGCGCACGTAATGCTCCTCGCGCCCGGCCTCGTACGTTGCAATGGTTTCGTCGCGAATCTGTGCTTCACTGCGTGCGATCATCGCATTGCGCAGCAGGTCGGCGGCGTTTGCGGCATGCATCGGGTACAAGGCGATGCCGATCTCGGTACGCAACGCGATGTTGACCCGGCCCAAGGTAACGCCGGTGCCCAGTATGCTTTCGATTTTCTCGGCGCCATTGTGCGCATCTTCGGGGCTGCTGTTCGGCAGCACGACCACGAACTCGTTGGTTCCGACATGCCCCAGGATGTCACCTGATGCAAGATTGACCCGGAGGTGCCGGGCAGCAAGATTGATCAGTTCATCGGACGCGCTGTGTCCAAGCGTCGACGAAATCTCGCTCATTCGGGACAGGCGAATGGAGAGTACCGCTACCGGGCCGGAGCGACTATTCCCGATTGCTGCAGCAAGTTCGTTGATTACCTTGCTGCGATTCGGGAGATCGGTCAGGGGATCGTGCAATGCCTGGTGAATGATGCGTTCTTCGCGTTCGGCAATGGCGGTTCGCATTGCATTGAAACTGGAGGCGAGCTCGCCGAACTCGTCCCGGGCGGGGATGGATACCGACACGTTGTACCTGCCCGATATCATCTGCCTGGCGGCTTCGCCGAGTATCCGCAACGGTTTCGCAATGCTTCCCGATACCCAGGCCGCAGCACCGGCGACCAGCGCCAGCAGCAACGCCGCGAAAATCACGAGTCCCTTCCGTGCCTCGACATACGGTTCCATGGCTGCCTCGATGGATCGCAGTAGGATCACCTGTATGCCGGCGTAGCCGGCAACGAACGGCGTGCCGAGTGCATAGTAGTCGGTCCCGGGACCTCCCAGGAGATACACCGCGCCGGACCGATCCGATCGGTCCAGCAGGATTGCAGGACTGTCAGCAGCCTTGTCCGGCAGTCCTCTGCCGGCGACCAACCGCGGCGTACCGGTCGCAGCGACAATCGCGACATCCAGACCGGTGAGCGCAGCAAATTTCTCGGCAACGGTGTCGTCAATGCGAAACCCGACCACTACCCAGCCAATCGTCGTCGGGGCACGCAACGGCACGGCAAAGGACTGGTATGCGACGTCGGCGATCACTGATGCAAAGTGCTGTGAAGCAGCGAGCGGTTCGAGGTCACGAAGTTCCGGCAACGGAATCGATGCCATCTCGGCCTCGGCTGTCGTGCCGGCAACCACAAGGCCATCGAGGTCAAGCAGAAGGGCCAAGTCGGCTCCGATACGCCGGCTGTGGTTGCGCAATACCGAGCGCATGGTTTCGGCGTCGCGCGTTGCCGCGGCTTCCTTCAATCCGAAATCCGCAGCGAGTACCTCCACACTGGTTCTCAGCTGGTCGCTGCGGCTCGAGAGGTATTCCCGGACCACGTTGCCGCCAATTCGCAGGGATTCGCGGGCGCGCCTGTCGACGTCTTTTTCGACGGTGTTCATAACGGCAAGCAAGGTGACCAGCTG
>DATICC010000418.1:0-2870 GCA_035457045.1 Woeseiaceae bacterium
GCCGTTCGGGCCGATCAGCCGTTCGGGTTTCACTATTGCGATGGCCGGAGGATCGGACTTCCCGGCCATATGCCAGGCGCCGCCGGCCGCGGCGAGCAACAGTAAGAGAACGACGATCAGTTTTGCCATGTTGGTATTCCACAGGGATTGTTTCGCGTGCCGGGGTCCTGGCACCAATTGAAACGAGCCTACAACATCACGTGGCCCCGTGGAAATCGGGCGCCCGTCTTGGCTACGGATCGGCCGTGATTGAACCTTTTCGATTAGCATGGTCACTCAAGTGTGTAACCTGGCCCCCGGGGGAGCTTGTGGCCATTTACAGAACGGAATCTCTGTCGCTGAACAGCGACTGGTCATGCTGGCTTTCTTTGACAGCATTGGCCATGTTCGTTCTGGCCGGGTGTTCGGCGGGCAGCGGAGACGGCCTGGACGTGAGCGGCCGCCCGCTGAGCGAGGGCGGGAACCTGCCGCTTGCCGCGACGCTCGAATCCATTCAGGCGAACGTATTCAATCCCTACTGCACAGTTTGCCACTCGGGCGCCAGCGCACCGCAAGGCCTGAGGCTCGATGCAGCAAGCAGCTATGCAAATCTTGTCGGTGTGCGCAGCCGTGAGGATTCGTCCTTTTTTCGGGTATCGCCAGGTCAACCCGATGCCAGCTACCTGATCCGGAAACTCGAAGGCACGGCATCCAGCGGCGCGCAAATGCCGCTGGGCGGGCCGCCATTGCCGGCGTCGACGATCGCGTACATACGACAGTGGATCACAGACGGCGCGCAACCTGACACTGGACCACCGCCCGCTGCCCCGCCGGTTGTCGTATCGCTCTCGCCGGATCCGGACAGCGTCAATAGCACCTTCCCTCTGCAGATCACTGCGGGTTTCGATAGGGACATCGATGCCTCGACGGTCAACGCGATGACATTCACATTGACACGCAGCGGCGGGGACGGGCAATTCGGTGACGGCAATGAAGTGCTGATCTCACCGGCTTCGGTCGGGCTGTCGATGGTCAATCCGCGTCTCGCGATCATGGATCTTGTGGGCGTAACGCCAATCGAGGATCTGTACCAAATTCAGTTGAGCGGCTCCGGGGCCAATCGCATCCTCGACAACGAAGGGCAGGCACTTGACGGCGAGTTCACCGGGGCATTCCCGTCCGGCGACGGCACGGAAGGCGGCGATTTCATCGCCGATTTCGAACTGCGCGGAATCCAGCCGACGCTTGCCTCGATCCAGGCAAACGTCTTCACACCGATCTGTGCCAACTGCCATACCGGTCCTTCCGCCCCGAATCTTCCGGCCGGCATGGACCTGACGTCGGCTGCGGCGAGTTTCGCAAATCTCGTCAACGTTGCCAGCCTCGAGCAGCCTTCGATCCTGCGCGTCGCCCTGGGCGATGCCGACAACAGCTATGTCATCCACAAGCTCGAAGGGACGGCGACGGTCGGTGCGCGCATGCCACAGGGCGGGCCCTTCCTCGACCAGCCAACCATCGATGCGATTCGCGCCTGGATAGACCAGGGGGCGTTGCCATGACGCGCCGCTGTGCCATTGCGCTGGCTCTCGTATTGCTCGGGACGGGCACCAGGGCACCTGCCGAACCCTATCTCGCGGTGCAAGAAGGATTGAAGTGCGTGGCCTGCCATACCTCGCCGTCCGGCGGCGGCAAGCGCAACGCTTACGGCAACGTATTTGCACAGCAGGAAATGGCCGATCGTCTGCTCGGCGCGGGGGACGGCAACTACGATAACTGGACCGGTGAGGTAACTCGATGGCTGGCCGTCGGTGCCGACGTTCGTGCCAGCTGGGAAGAGCTCCGTACGCCGGGACAGCCGGATTCCGACTCGACCGAACTGCGCGAGATGCTGGCGTACGGCGAGCTGCGCTTGTGGCCGGATCATGTCACCTACTACATCGATGCCCGATTACGGCCCGACGATCCGCTGATTCGCGAGCAATACCTGCGATTGTCGACTTCGGACGGTCGCTTCTACCTGAAAGGCGGCGAGTTCTTCCTGCCTTTTGGCTTGCGCCTGCAGGATGACGAAGCTTTCATCCGCCAGGTGCCCGGCATCAATTTCAATACGCCGGACACGGGCTGGGAAATGGGCGCGGAACTTGGCGACTGGTCGGCACAGCTCGCGATCACGCGCGGTACCGCCGGCGGGCCCGAAGTCGACAACGGCAAGCAGTACAGCGTGATGCTGAGTCGTGTACAGCCCACGTGGCGCATCGGTGGGAGTTTCAACTTCAACGACGCGGAAGTCGGTGACCGGCAGATGCAGAACCTGTTCGGCGGCCTGCGCACCGGGCGCGTCTCCTGGCTGGCCGAAGTTGACTACATCATCGACGACGGAACGGCTACCGGTCGACGCAAGCTCTGGATGAGCCTGGTTGAAGCCAACGTGCAAATCCGCCGTGCACACAATCTGAAACTGACTTTCGAATACCTGGACCCGGATGTCGACGTCGACAACGATCAGCAGAACAGAGCCAGCATCGTCTGGGAGTATTTCCCGATACAATTCCTGCAAGCTCGCGCCGGCTACCGGAGTTATGACGGAATACCGCAGAACGCTGCGCAGAATCGCAAGCAGCTTTTTGTCGAGTTACACGCCCTGTTCTAGTGATCTCCAACACCCCGGAGTCCCGATCAGATTACTTGCATTCCTCAGTTTTCGTTTGTGCATCCCTCACAGGGCCCCGGCCAGACGACACTGAAGGCACCGCGCATATCGCCCGCCTCATAACCCAGTGCACGGTCGTGCGGATAATGGTCATCCAGCAGACCACGTACGTCGTCAGGAATTGCGCTTCCGTGGCAGGCGAGACAAAGACCACCGGTTGGAATTGCTTTCATGTAACGGA
>DATICC010000419.1:0-5707 GCA_035457045.1 Woeseiaceae bacterium
CTGCCCGGGTCGCCCAGTCAGCTTCCAGTTCGATGTTGTACAGCATCTGCCGATAGAGAAACTCGAGCCTCATGAACGTTCGCATGCGTTCATTGAGAGGCTGCTCGTATTCCGCGCGCCGCCGACCGGAAATTCCGGACAAGGGCGCTACGTGAGTGGCAGTGGCTGGCATGGCGGTATTCTGCGCCCCACGGTGGAATCAGGCAAATCAGTCCGGAATTCCTCGGCGTCGCCGATATGCGACGCTATTTCGCTTCTCGGCCGGCTTCCGCCTCGTCGAGAAAACGTCTGTGAAGCTCCTCTACCTGTTTGCGTGTATCGGAAATATCACCGTTGTTATCGATGACATCGCTGGCGATCGCGAGTCGCTCTTCCCGGGCCGCCTGCGCCGCGATCATGCGCTGTGCCTGTTCGATGGTCTCGTCGTCCCGGGACAGCAGGCGCTGCAACTGGGTTTGCGGGTCGCAGTCGACCACGACAATGCGATCCACGAATGACTTGAGGGCCGATTCCACCAGCAGCGGTACGACGATGATCTGATACGGCCCACCGGCCGCTTTCGAGCGGGCGACCGTTTCGCTGCGGATCTTCGGATGCAGGATGGCTTCGAGGGCCTTGCGACTCTGCTCGTTGTCAAAGGCCAGCCGTCGCAGCTCGCCCCTGTCCAGGCTGCCATCCGCGGCAATCACCTCATCACCAAAGCGCTGGCGGATCTTGTCGAGTGCCGGCATACCCGGTCGCACGATATCCCTGGCTATCCGGTCAGTGTCGATGACCGGTACACCGTACTCCGCGAACATGTCCGAGACCGTGGACTTGCCGCTGGCGATACCGCCGGTAAGGCCGATTTTCAGCACCGTGTAAGCACTCAGCCCATGTAGTCCAGGTAGCCCCCGACGATCTGCGGACCATAGAGCAGGGCTATCCATCCGGCTGCCGCCAGGTAAGGTCCAAAGGGTATCGGCACGTTGCGGTCATGCCGGACGAACACGATCATGCACAGGCCCACGAGCGCACCGACCACGGCCGACAGCATGATGATCAACGGCAACATCTGCCAACCCAGCCAGGCGCCGAGCGCGGCGAGCAGCTTGAAGTCGCCATAACCCATGCCCTCCTTGCCGGTCAGCAGCCTGAACAGATGATAAATGCTCCAGAGCGAAAGATAGCCCGCCAATGCCCCGATGATGCTGCTTTCAGGCTCAATGAACAGCCGTTCGCTGCCTTCCACCGGGTGAAAGAGGCTGAGCGCCAGCCCGAGCCACAGCAGTGGCAGGGATATCGAGTCCGGTATCAGCTGCTTGTCCAGGTCGATCACGCTGATGGCAATCAGGGACCAGGTCAGCACGATCGCTGCTCCCGCCTCCCAGCCGAAACCGAAGCGCCATGCAACCACGGCCGTGAGCACGGCCGTCAGCGATTCGATGATCGGGTAGCGTATGGAAATGGGCGCCTTGCAGTTGGCACACTTGCCACGCAGGACGAGGTAGCTGACCACCGGTATATTCTGCGCCGCGGTTATCATGGCACCGCAGGACGGGCATCTCGAACGAGGCATCATGAGGTCGAAACGCCCCTCCGGCAGATCGACGGCCGGCATCTCGGCGATTTCTGCACACTGAGCCCGCCATTCGCGCACCATCATGATGGGCAGCCGGTGGATGACGACGTTGAGAAAACTGCCGACCAGCAGCGATACGGCGAATACGGTCGCAATGAAAAACCAGGGCGTAGTGGCGAATAGTTCGTACATCGCGCGTGATTATCCTTTTCCGAACCCGTAAAAGACAACGGCGCCTGATAAGCGCCGTTGCTTCTTGCAGATTTATTGTGGAATCCTAGACAACCGACCCCATCTTGAAAATCGGCAGGTACATGGCGACAACCAGTCCGCCTACCAGCACGCCGAGTATCGCCATGATCATGGGTTCCAGCAGCGAACTCAGGTTGTCGACCGCGTTGTCCACATCCTCTTCGTAGAAATCGGCAACCTTGGCCGACATCGCATCGAGCGAACCCGACTCCTCGCCGACGGCGATCATCTGGATCACCATATTGGGAAACAGGTCCGTATTCTCCATCGCCTGCTGCAGGCGCTGGCCGGTCGAGACCTCGTCTTTCATCTTGAGGACGCCGACCTCGTAGACGATGTTGCCGGTTGCGCCCGCAACCGATTCCAGGGCCTCGACCAGCGGTACACCGGCGCTGAACATGGTCGACAGCGTCCTGGCATAACGCGCGATCGCGGCCTTCTTCATGATCGGCCCGATGATCGGCGCTTTCAGCGTCATGCGATCCAGAAAATGGCGCATCGCCCGCGAGCGCTTCTTGAAATACAGAAATGCATAAACAGCGCCGCCGAAAATCATGGCAAGAAACCAGCCCTGACTGCGGATGAACAGCGATGCGTTGATAACCATGCGCGTGAAGGCGGGAAGATCGGCGCCGAAGCCCTTGAACAGGTCTTCGAATGCAGGGATGACGAAGATCATGAGGATGATCGTTACCACGACAGCGACCACGACCACAGCGGCCGGGTACGTCAGCGCTTTCTTGATCTTCTTCTTGATCGCTTCGGTCTTTTCCTTGTATGTGGCTATCTTGTCCAGCAAGGTTTCCAGAGCGCCGGCCTGCTCACCCGATTCCACCAGGTTCACGAACAAGTCGTCGAAATACAACGGGTGCTTGGCAAGAGCCTCGGCAAGCGCACTTCCGCCCTCGACATCCGCCTTGATGGCGAGGATCAGTTTTTGCATGCTGGCATTCTCGTGGCCGTTGCCTACGATCTCAAAAGCCTGTACCAGCGGAATACCTGCCGCGAGCATGGTAGCGAGCTGGCGGCTGAAGATCGCAATGTCCCCGGGTGTGATCTTGGCCGCGCCGCTGAAAAGGCCCTTGCTTTGCTTGCGAATGCGACTGGGCACGACACCCTGCCGGCGCAGGTCCGCGCGCACGGCAGCTTCGTTCGCGGCCATGCTCTTGCCCTTGATCTTGTTGCCTTTCCGGTCGGTTCCTTCCCAAACGAAAGGCGTACTGCCTGCTACCGCTGTCTCAGCCATCGTCGTCTCTTCCGTCAAGCATCCTGACTATTCAATTGTAACCCGGTTGATTTCCTCAAGGCTGGTAAGCCCGTCCTTGACTTTGTTCAATCCGGCCCTGCGCAGATCGATAACCCCTTCGGCGATGGCCTGGTCGGAAATCTGCATGGCGTTGCCGCCTTCCATGATGATGCGTCCCATCGTCTCGGACACCTCCATGACCTGGAAAATGCCGACCCGCCCCCTGTAACCGGAGTTGCAGGCCTTGCATCCTACCGGACCGAAGATCGTCAGACCGTGATCGATGTCGTCTTGCGTGAATCCTTCCTTTTCCAGCGCCTCGTGGGGTACGTCCCGCTGTTCTTTGCAATTGTCACAGAGCTTGCGGGCCAGCCGCTGCGCGATGATCAGGCTGACCGAGGTCGCAATGGCGTACGGTTTTACGCCCATGTCAACGAGCCTGGTCAGCGTTCGCGGCGCGTCATTGGTATGCAGCGTGGACAGAACCAGGTGGCCCGTTTGGGCCGCCTTGATGGCGATCTCGGCGGTTTCGAGGTCCCGGATTTCGCCGACCATGATGACATCCGGGTCCTGCCGCAGGAATGCTTTCAGCGCCGAAGCGAAGGTCAGGCCGACCTTGGGATTGACGTTGACCTGGTTGACGCCAGGCAGGTTGATTTCCGCCGGATCTTCCGCCGTCGAGATATTCCGGTATTCCGTATTCAGGATGTTCAGGCCGGTGTACAGCGATACCGTTTTGCCGGAACCCGTCGGACCCGTCACCAGGATCATCCCGTACGGCTTGTCGAGGTGCTTCTGATAGAGCGCCTTCTGGTGATCCTCATATCCCAGCGCGTCGATGCCGAGCTTCGCGCTCGACGGGTCGAGGATACGCAGCACCACCTTTTCGCCGAACAGGGTCGGGCAGGAGTTGACACGAAAATCGATGGCGCGGTTCTTGGACAGGCGCATCTTGATACGGCCGTCCTGCGGCACGCGCCTTTCCGCGATGTCCATGCGGGACATGACCTTGAGCCGGGCACAGACCTTGTTCGCCAGCGCCACCGGCGGGGTAGCGATTTCCGACAGGACGCCATCGAGACGTGTCCTGACCCGATACACTTTCTCGTATGGCTCGAAATGTATATCGGAAGCCCCGCGCTTGATCGCGTCGAGCAGCACCTTGTTGACGAACCGCACCACGGGCGCATCTTCGATGTCGTCCCGGGCTATGTCGTCGCGTTCCTCCTCCCCGGAGGTGACCTCGAGGTTCTCGAGGTCGAAATCGTCGTCTTCCAGCCCGGCCATCGACGTGTCCGCCGCCTCGAGCGCTTTGGCGATGCGCTCTTCGAGCTTCGCCTGCTCGACCACCACCGGGTCGACCCGCATGCTGGTCTGAAACTTGATGTCGTCTATGGCCTGCAGGTTGGTCGGATCGGATATGCCGAGGAAAAGCCTCTGGCCGCGTTTCAGCAGAGGCAGCACCCGGTGCTTGCTGAGCAACTTCTGGTCGACCGAGCGCAGGCACTCCATGTCGACCTCGATGGCATCGAGATCCAGCAGGGGTACTCCGAACTCGTGGGACGCGGCGACAGCAATTGCACGTGAATCGGCGAGATCATTGGCCACCAGGTAGGCCACCAGCGGGGATCGGGCCTTTCGGGCGGCCTCCATCGCGTCCTGGATGCCCTGTTCGGAGACAATACCGTCCTGCACCAGCCGTCGCGGCAGGCCGGTAAGCGTCGATTGCGATGCCGTTACCGCCATCAGCTCGGGGACCCTGACTTTCGCACTGTAAACCTCTTTTGATCGGACAGTCTCACTTATCCAAGTGTCCGGATCAACTGGATATTGTGCGGCTTATCACAAAAGTGGAAATTACTTAAGTAAAACGGAATTCTGCTGTTTAGTGGGACTGAACCGGGTGCCCCTCAACGGCCTAGCGGCAGGCTGAGGGCAGGTATCGGGCATCCATGGTCGGGGCCACATGCGGATCGCCGCCCGGCAACAGCCCGCCCGCCAGCGGGCCCGAATTGCCGCAACGCCATGCGACGGCGTTGCCGGAGTTATACGGGGTCATCGACAGGGTCTGGCCCACGATCGCAGGATGTGCCCTCGGCCCGCCGAAAGTGACATCGATCCGGCCATTGCTGATGCTCATCTGGCTCACGTACGCGCCCGAGCTGTCGGTGGCCAATGGCGACATGCCGGCAGCGGCCCGATCCGCGGGAGCAACGCCATTGTTGTTGTACGAGTCGACGATATGGACTTTGGCACTGGCGGCAAGATTCAGGCCCTCGGCAATCTGGGCGCGAACCGTGTAGGTCTGGTACGCCGAAATGGCCAGCGACGCCAGGATGCCGATGATGGCAACGACGATCATCAGCTCGATCAGGGTGAAGCCGGACGTGCGAATTCGACGCATATGAGGAAGACTCCTTCTCAGGGTTGGAAAGTTCGTCCGGTCTTTCTGCAAGCCGGAGGCCTAGTACCGCGGAAACGGACCCGTTTCAAACTGCTTGAAAAACCAAGCATTTGTATCGCGGGCGGGGGACCCGTGTCAATGCCGGTGTCAAAAAACGTCGCTCGGGGAAGGCGACGGCGACGGATTCCGTCCTTCGGCTTCCCGTAGCTCGGCGACCTTCCGGACGGCATGTTCGCGGAACTGA
>DATICC010000420.1:0-3585 GCA_035457045.1 Woeseiaceae bacterium
GGTCATCCGGTGGTGGTCTGCGCATTCGAGTTTTCGTTCATGGGTGGCTCGATGGGTTCCGTGGTCGGCGAACGATTCAGCCGCGCGGCCAAGCAATGTATGGAGTCGCGCGTACCGCTGATTTCCTTTTCAGCAAGCGGCGGCGCACGCATGCAGGAGGCCCTGTTCTCCCTGCTGCAGATGGCCAAGACTGCGGCGGCGATTGCCGAACTGGGGCGAAACAGGATTCCGTACATCTCGGTGATGACCGATCCGACCACCGGCGGGGTCTCCGCGAGCCTGGCGATGCTGGGTGACGTCAATATCGCCGAGCCCAAGGCGCTGATCGGGTTCGCCGGTCCGCGGGTCATCGAGCAGACGGTACGACAGACCTTGCCGGAGGGATTCCAGCGTAGCGAGTTCCTGCTGGATCACGGGGCGATCGACATGATCGTCGACCGGCGGAAGCTGCGCGAGCAGATCGCGGAGCTGCTGGCGAAGTTCGAACAGCGGCCGAAGCCGTCCGCCTGAGTTTCTCCCGCGACGCCGCATGACGCAAAGCGGTTCTTCCCGTGATCTCGATCAATGGCTCGCCTGGCTGGCAACGCTCACGCCCAACGAGATTCAGCTGGGTCTCGAGCGGGTTTCGGAGGTGCTTGCTCGCCTCGAGCCGAAACGCCCGGATCTTGTGCTTCACGTGGCCGGCACCAACGGCAAGGGCTCCTGCGCGCACATGCTGGAGGCGTTCCTTAAGCGTCGCTCGCTGAAGGTCGGTTGTTACACATCGCCACATCTGCAACGCTACAACGAGCGCATCCGCATCGACGGCGTGGATTGCACGGACCGCGAGATCATCGGGGCGTTCGAACGCGTCGAGGCCGTGCGAAAAGGTGTACCGCTCACCTATTTCGAATTCGGCACGCTGGCCGCGCTGTGCGTGTTCGAGGACCGGGGTGTCGACGCCGTGGTGCTGGAAGTCGGCATGGGAGGCCGGCTCGATGCAGTCAACGCCGTCGAGCCCGACGGCGGGATCATCACCAATGTCGGACTCGACCATTGCGAATGGCTCGGCCACGATGTCGAAACTATCGCGGCGGAAAAGGCCGGTATCCTTCGTGCCGGCAAGCCTTTTGTCTTTGGCTCCGCGAAACTGCCGGTCGCGGTCGAGCGGCAGGCTGCAGAAACCGGAGCACTGCTGCTGGTCGCCGGCCGCGACTTTCGTGTAATCCGGAGTACGGGGAACGGGGGGCTGTGGGGCTGGCGCGGCCGTCGCCTGAGCCTCGACGGGTTACGGCCACCGTCGCTGGGCGCGACCGTGCAGATCGATAATGCGGCCGCCGTGCTGACCTTGCTGGAATCCCTCGGCATGGACGAGCTGTTGCAGAAGGACACGGTCGATGCCGTGCTCGGCTCGCTGTCGCTCGCCGGTCGTTTGCAGACGGTGCACTGCGGCCGGGACTGGTTGCTCGATGTCGCGCACAACGCTGATTCCGCCCGGGTCCTGGCAGACAGCCTGCAGGCGATGTTTCCGCGGCGGCGCATCGTTGCAGTAATCGGCATGCTCGGCGACAAGGACGTGGAATCCGCAGTGCGACCTCTGGATCCCGTCATCGACAGCTGGATTGCCGTTACCGCGAAATCGGCGCGGGCTATGCCCGCACTGGCGCTGGCGACCACCATCGCGCAGGTCTGCAACAAGCCTTGCGTGGTCGCCGACAGCGTCGAACAGGCGCTGGATGAAGCGGCGCAGCGCGCGGGCGCCGACGACATTGCACTGATTTGCGGATCCTTCTACGTGGTCGGTCCCGCGCTCGATGCGTTATACTCGCGCCGCCAATCCGGGCCGGCACGCCGGAGACCCGGCTCCTGAGCAACAACCGCATGGATTCCGAATGGACAGAGCACTGAAAGAGCGCATCATTGGCGTCATCGTACTGGTTGTATTCGCTGTCATCATCGTCCCGGTATTTCTCGATGGCCCTCCGAAGGAGAGCGAAATCATCAGCGAAACGCTGCTGCTGCCAGGCCAGGACGTCGAAGCCCAGAAGCAACAGACCATCGTGCTCGATCGCGACCGCGACGAGCCGGTCCCGGCAGCCAGCAGCCCGTCGGCGCCACAGCCCGCGCCGTCGGGCGGGGCCGCACAGGCAAAGGCGGGTGAGCCCGACCCGGCCCCGGCGCGAGTGGAGCCACCCGAACAGGAGGCCCCCCTGAAAGCAGCGGACACGAGCGGCACGGCGACCTCCGACACGGGCCTCTGGGCGGTGCAACTTGGCAGCTTTTCCAATCAGCAGAACGCGGAACGGCTTGCAGCCGACTTGCGCAAGCAAGGCTATGCTGCATTCCTGAGCCAGATACGGTCGGGTGACACCTCTCTGCACCGCGTCCGCATCGGCCCGCAAAAGGATCGCGCATCCGCTGAAGCCGTCGCTGCCAAATTGAAATCCGCGGGACATGCAACCCAGGTAGTGCCTCATCCCTGATGAAGCAATGGCGCCATGACATGATGCGTAGCCGGGATGTTCTGTTAGAATCCCCCGCAATTCACATTCCCCCACCGGTGACGGTTCGCCGCCAAGCTGCCTCAGATGCCAGTTGCAGACATTGTCATCGCCCTTGCCATCATCGTTTCGGTCGTCATCGGGTTCATGCGTGGCTTCGTCAAGGAAGCGATGTCGATTGCGACCCTGTTGATCGCCATTTGGGCAGCGATGCATTTCGGCCCACAGGCCGGTACCTTGTCCGAGTCGTGGCTGAGCTCGGGCGAGCTGCAGGTGTGGTTCGGCAGGCTGCTGTTGTTTACGGTCGTGCTGGCGCTCGGCGGGCTGATCAGCTGGGGCGTGTCGAGGCTGGTACGCCTGTCGGTGCTGAGCGGCACCGATCGCGTATTCGGCATGATGTTCGGCTTTTGTCGCGGGGTGGTGCTGCTGGCGGTATTCATCATTGCCGGGCAGTACGCCAACTTCAATAATGATCCCTGGTGGCAGAAGTCCGTGCTCATTCCGTACGGCGAAGTGGTGGCGGAATGGATCCGCATCATGGCGCCCAAAGGCGCCGATGTCCTGCTCCCCGACGAGCTGCCCGGTGTTGCGCAGGCGGCGTCGACACGACCCTGGTAAGTAGATGAAAAACAAGCGATTTTATCAATGTGTGGCATAGTAGGAATCGTTGGCAAGAAGCCGGTCAACCAGGCCATCTATGATGCTCTGACGGTGTTGCAGCACCGCGGCCAGGATGCGGCAGGGATCGTGACCTGGGACGCGGACGGCCTGCACGTGCGCAAGAAGAACGGCCTGGTGCGCGATGTCTTTCACCAGCGCCACATGCTGCGGCTGACCGGCAACATCGGCATCGGCCATGTGCGCTATCCGACCGCCGGTGGTGCGCAGGCGGCCGAAGCGCAACCTTTTTACGTCAACTCGCCCTACGGCATCTGCCTCGCCCACAACGGCAACCTGACCAACAGCCACGAGCTCACGCAACTGCTGATTCGGGATGACCGGCGGCACCTGAATACCGGGTCCGACTCCGAGGTATTGCTCAACGTGTTTGCCCACGAACTGCAGAACCGGATCAACGGCAAACCATCAGCGGAGCAGATATTCG
>DATICC010000421.1:0-9273 GCA_035457045.1 Woeseiaceae bacterium
CCAGGACTGGATCATCTCTGCGCTGGAGGTTTCCAGCATCGGTTTGTAGTAGCCGTCTTCGGCCTGGTCCGAGGGCATCGAAATGTCAATTACTACTTTTCCTTTCAGGTCACCGAGGTTCTGCGCGACGGTTTCCATCGCGGGCCAGGGCACGGCTAGCAGAATAATCTCCGCAACATCCGCGGCTTCCGCAGCGCTGGCTGCTTTCGCGCCTTTTCCGGTCAACGCCAGAAGCTGCATCACCTTCTCGCCTTGCGGATCGCGCGTGCCATAGATGATCGGATAACCGATTCCCGCGAGGCGCGGGCCGAGCGAATCGCCCATGTCGCCCGTTCCGATGATGGCGACCGTCGGTTTGTCCGTATCCGCGGTAATTGCTGGCAACGCAACGGTCATTGCCATCAGCAATAAAATTACACCAGGTGTTTTCGTCGTCATTGTAAAAATCCTTGCGAAATGCTCAAGAAATAATCTCGGCCAAAGACGTTGAACCGGTCAAGGGTCGTAAATCTGCCCGCGCTGGAATCCGCATTCTACGCATGTTCAGGTTCAAATCTCAGGCCGCAGCTCGCCGGCAAGGAGCGCTTTCACGCGCTCGCGGTAACTGCGGCTCAGCGGTATCTCCGGGCCGTTGCTCAGCCGGATCCGGTGGCCGGAATCTGCCGGGCGTATCTCCTGGATCCGGTCGATATTGACGATGAAACTGCGGTGGGTCCGCAGGAACGCTTCCCCGCGTAGCCTTTCCTCTAGGTTGTTGATCGTGTCACGCAGCAGGTACTCCCTCTCGCCGACGTGCACTACCAGGTAATTGCGCGACGCCGCAATGTAATCGATGTCGGCGAGGCGAAGGACGCTCTCACCGGTACCCGTTTGCACAACCAGTCTGCCCTGCAAAGGAACCGGTGGCGGCCTTTCCTGTCCGATTTTTCGAAAGTACTGGTAAGCAGAAACGATCAGCACGATGGCCAGGTAGATCTTGATGTCCAGCTGGTACTCGACAATCAGGTTAGATGCATAGCTTTGCAGCCAGTGGTACTGCATGCCGTTCAGGCGGAAAACAACAAAGCGGAACAGCACCATCAGGCTGTAGTGGCCGAAAGCGAAGATAAGGCTGCCCGCGGTATGGCCGATAACCGCGGGCACCCACTGGCCGCGCCGCAGCGGAAACAGGCGCAACCAGTAGATGACGAAGGGAATCATCAGCAGGGCGGCCGCAGCACTCGTGCCCTGGTCCGTGTAAAGGCGGAAATCGTCCTTGCCGATGCCGGTTTGCTCCCTGACCGAGAGTTTCGCGAGGGTGTCCACGGTCCAGAGGAATGCGACTGCCAGCGTCCAGGCGAAACCTTCAGCGAAACGGCGTCGCCAGCTGCTCCGGTTGTCTGCCGACTCGTTCAATTTCGTCCCTGCCTGCCGGCCATTCGTCCCACCTGTGTGTCAATCGTCCCGTGATCGCAGCGTTTGTGCAGTGCAAGTGGCAGATTCTCGCCGAATTCGGCGGGTCCCGCGACCCGCAATCAAGCGGAATCAAGAGAACGAGGCACATACCATGAACTTGTACGAACTGAAAAACAGCAGGCTGGTCGCCCTGGCATGCATACTCTTTGTCCTGCTGGTCCTGGCGGCATGCGGCAGCAGCGAGGACAGCGCCGGGCTGGCGCCACCGCGGCCCGAGTACAGTTACAGCCCGCCTGTGAGCAAGGCCGACGGCTGGACTGTCGCCAGCGCCGGCAGCCTGGGTCTGTCCGAGGAGAAGCTGGAGGCCATGATGAATTCCATGCCTTCCGATTTCGACATCGTGGACTCGATCGCCATTGCCTATGAGGGAAAACTGGTCCTCGACGAAACCCTGCGCGCCGCGCCGGACACCTTCGACGGCTGGGTAGACAACGCCAACCCGGACATGCACATACTTTTCTCAGTATCAAAAAGCATAGCCTCGATCGGCATCGGCATTGCGATCGATCAGGGCCTGATCGAGGGCGTGGACACTCCCTACCTGGGTCTTTTCCCCTACGCCGCCTACGACAACTGGGATGAGCGCAAGAACGACATCGTGCTCGGCGATGTACTGACCATGCGCCTTGGACTCGAGTGGAACGAGTGGAACCCGCCTTACACATCACCGGATAACAGCGTGCTTCGTTTCTATGAAAGCGAAGTGGACTTCAGCAAGGCTTTGCTCGACCTGCCAATGGCGAGCGACCCGGGAACTACATTTGCGTACAACACGCCGTCCACTGTCTCGCTCGGGCAGGCGATCGAGAACAGCAGTTCGATCTCACTGCTCGATTTCGGGCTGGCCAATCTTGTTGCGCCGCTGGATATCAGTGAGGTCGAAGTACTGACGACCCCGACAGGATTGCCGGACCTCGGTCGCGGCCTCTATCTGCTTACCCGCGATTTGCTCAAATTCGGCCAGCTGTTCCTGGATCAGGGCCAGTGGAACGGTCGGCAGATCGTCAGCGCGGCCTGGGCCGACGAATCAGCAGCGCCTCACGTTGCGCTGCACTGGACCTCGCCGCAGAACTACGACTGGAAGCTCGACGGCTACGGATACCTCTGGTGGACCGGGTACTTCGAGCACAATGGACAACAACTGCGCAGCTTTGCCGCAAGAGGCTACGGGCAGCAATTGTTGATGGTGGTACCCGAACTCGAACTGGTAATCGCCATCTACTCACATGACTGGAATGAAGATCCAGGCAAGGTGAATCAGCTTTACGACCTCATCGCCCGCTTTGTCATTCCGGCGGTGACGTGACCGGGTGACGCACGATGCCGGTGCAACTGTCCAGTTGCGCGCACCAAACGAATGCATGTGGTAGCAGGGGCAATGTCCACGCCGGCACCAGGGTGAAGCAGCAGGCCGGCTCTGGCCTGTAATCTTACTGAAAAGCCGCATTGGTACGATTCGTGCAAACAGACTGTCGACACCGCCGAACACGCCGCTGGGTAGCGACACCGTTATGCGCACAACACGATTCCAGGGGAATTGCCGGAGATGAACGCCCCGGCCAAACGATTGTCCATGCGCGGCGTTCGCACATTCTGCGTTGCCGCACGTCATGGCAGCTTTCGCTTGGCTGCGGAGGAATTGTTCATCACTGCGTCGGCTGTCAGTCACCAGGTCAAGAAACTCGAGGATGAACTCGGGGTCAGGCTGTTCGAACGTCGCGGTCGCGAACTCGAGCTGAGCGATGCGGGACGCATCCTGTACGACGAGGCAGATACCGCGATCCGCCGCCTGGATACCGTTGCCGATGGTCTTCGACCGGAAGCGACGCAAACGACGTTGCGCGTTTCCGTACAGCCGTTTTTTGCCAGCGAAATGTTCGTCCCGCGGCTGTCGCGCTTCACTGCCCTGCACCCGGAAATCGATATCTCGGTCGATACCAGCGACGAGTCGGTGGAGCGGCATCCGCCCAATGCCGATGTTTCCGTTCGCCTGTTCGGCACGCCACCAAAAGGTCTCGCGGCAACAGCGCTGTTCCCGTTGATGCTGGTGCCGGCCTGCTCGCCGGAGTTTCGTGCACGAATCAACATGGTCGGCTGGAATGTCCGCGAACCATTTCCGCTCGTCGTGCACACGACGCGTCCGGATGCGTGGCGCCTGTGGTCGGAGTTTTCGGGAATTCGTATTCCGAAAACGAGAAATGTGATTCGGCTGGATTCCATGATTGCGGTCGCACGCGCCGTCGAGCGGGGCCTGGGTGCCGCGCTGCTGCCGCTGCCGCTCAGCAATGCATGGTTCCAGTCGGGAAGCCTGGTGCGCCTTTTCGATCAGGAGATGCGATCGAGCGATGCCTATTATGTTGTGTACGAAAATCAGCAAGGTCATCGGCCGGAAGTGCGTGCACTCCGCAACTGGGTGTTACAGGAATTCGGTGATCACTCGTGAAATATTCTCATGCGTGAGAGAAGTTTTATTCGTTTGTTTGCTGCAATCATGAAATGTACTTTGGGGTCGTGGGTAAGCACGGCGTTTACCCGGGATCCGGAGGGCCGGTTCCCGCACTTCGCAGGAGGGCAAACAATGTTCAGGAATGAGAGGAAAATGAAACGACGTCCGGTAACATGGATAGCGGCGGCAACGTTGCTGGTCTTGACGTCCGTGTCGCTGGCGCAGGAAGAAGCATCTTCGGCGTACCGCATGGCCGTGATCAAGGACGACGCCTACGGCAGGATGTTGTTAGCCGGTGACTATGCAACGGGAATCGCGAAAATCAGTTCGTATAACAAGAAGCGAGCCAGGACGTTCGCAGCAAGAAACAATCTTTGCGTTGCCTACACCCTGACTCAGCAATTCGGTGACGCCGCTCCGGCTTGCGAAGAGGCGCTGACAATCAGCGAGCGATATTCGCGTAACAGTTACTCGCCCCTCAGTCCGCATGGCACGAGAGACCAGGCACTCGCGTACTCGAATCGTGGCGTGCTGCGTGCGGTGACCGGGGATTTCGACGGCGCAAGGCAGGATTTCGAGTTTGCCGCTACGGTCAATGACGATATCGATGCGGCCACCGCCAACCTGAAATGGCTGGAGGCGAGGCAGGCACAGGCAACCGCGGCGTCAACCCTGTAGAAAACAAGGAGCTGAGCAGACCACGCCGTCTCAAACCCCGTGACCGATCATTGAAGCTCGCATTGAGGCGCCCGGTATCCCGCCGGCACGGAAAGTCGCAATAATGCCCTCAATGATCACCACCGGCCGGCCCGCAACCCCCCGCGGGCCGGCCATCTTTTCCGGGGCGCACCTGCTGGCGAGAATCATGGGGCACACATGGGAAGGTGGAGCGGGTGATGGGAATGACTCGGGGCGTCCTGCCCCTCGCCCTCGCTGCGCTCGGGTCGCTGCGCGGTCCAAAATCGCTTCCTGCGATTTTGTCGACCCACTACGTGGGTTCTCATCCCAACACCCGCTGGCGAGAATCATGGGGCACATATGGGAAGGTGGAGCGGGTGATGGGAATCGAACCCACGTCTTCAGCTTGGGAAGCTGAGGCCCTGCCATTAGACGACACCCGCGTGTCCTTGGCCTTTGGCGGATTCTACAGTGTCCCAGGGCTGCAAGTCATTGCAGCAGGCGGGTAGCATTCGGGCGGCTCCGTTGACCGGCCGGCAATGTATGGCAGCGTATCTTTTCGACGCTTTTGTAAGCATCATGTGCTCCGGGTTGGCGGTGTCGAACAGGATCGCAATGTGAATATGACCTCATACTGGCAGCGAATATGGCTGTCGACGGGCTTGCTCGTCTGGCTCGGTGCTTGCGCAATGAGCTCGCAGGTAACCAGGGTTCAGGCAGTTTCGGATTCTGCGGAGACGCCGTACAAAAAGATCCTGGTCATAAGCCTTTTCGAGTCATTTGATACACGACGATATCTCGAAACGGAGATGGTAAAACAACTGACCGGTCGTGGTACCGAGGCTGTTGCGGGCACCTCGATGATGAATTCGAAAACACCGGTTAACCGGCATACCCTCATTCCGCTGGTGCAGGAAATTGGTGCGGATGCCGTGCTGGTTACTCAGCTGGTAAGCCTCGCGTCGGATGCCGAGGTAAAGGACATGAATCCCCAGTCAACGCACATCTTCAGGCCCACCTATTACTACAATGTGTGGACTTACGAACTGACCGAATACGTCGACCCGCAAAGCGTGGACTTCGAACATGCACTCAAGCTGGCCACACAACTCTATGCTGTCTCTACGCAGGAACAGGTCTGGGCAATCGAGATTGATTCGAGGATCAGGCAGGATACTGACCACTTGCGCGATTATTCGCTGTTCGTCAATGAAGCCGAAACCATAGTCTCGGCAGTGTCCAGCGACGGCCTGATTGCCCGATAGTTACCTGGCGGATCAACTTACAAATCAATGCCTTGATGCGTGACCGGTTGACTAGGTACTGGCCCCTATTTCGTCAGGTAGTCGTGGCGAACATACTGAACGAAGGTTTGTTGCCTGTTGGCTGTTCCAATCGCCAGGGGCTTTGTACCGAAACCGGCACTCAAGAACTCCGCATTGCAAGGATCTGACATGCGTCATGCGTTTTCGATCGGTACGGGAATGGCCGGCATAATCGGCTTCGTCGCGTTGCTGGCCACGAGTGTAGCTGCGCAGGAAGCAACAACCGGGATCAGCGCAGCCACGCTCCGATGCCATTCGGCTGCCGGCGAACGCCAAAGCTGTCCCGGCGATACGTCTGCCGGAGTGGCGATGCTGCGGTCCACAGGGACTGCAGCATGCTTGCTTGGCAACACCTGGGGTTACGACGATGCGGGTGTCTGGGTCGCGAACGGCTGCGGCGGCGAGTTCGTGTTGGGCCAGCAGGCCGGCCCAGGCGAACCGGAGACGCTCGCGCCGGCGGAGCAACCCGATTATCTTCAGGCGGCGGATAATTTCACGTGGGGTGAATTCGATCCCGGTAACGGATTCCTGATCGGCTCGAGCCCCGCCGGGACCCTGTCCATCAGTGCTTATGCACTGGCGCGCTACATCGACCAGTCAGGCGACGACACCTTCACCGACCACAACGGCAACGTACAGCCCGTGGACCTGCGCCGCGACATCTACTCGCATCGCATCCTCGTGTGGCTGAAAGGATGGATCGGGGTGCCCAAGCTGGTCTATACGATTACGTTCTGGACCGTAAACACTACTGACCAGGACGCCCTGTTCGGCAACATCGGCTACCAGTTCAGCAAGAAGTTCAACCTGTATGCCGGGGTCTACGGCAACCCGGGATCGCGCTCGCTGCAGGGCTCACACCCGTACTGGCTGGGAAATGACCGCGTCATGGCCGACGAGTTTTTCCGGGCATTCTTCACGTCCGGCATCTATGCGAACGGCGAGGTGCTGCCAGGCCTGTGGTACAGCGTTTCGGCGGGAAACACCAACAGCATTCTCGGTACCCGGGCCAGCCAGCTCGACCGCAAGCTGACCACCGGCGGCTCTGTCTGGTGGATGCCGACGACGCAGGAGTTCGGGCCACGAGGCGCCTACGGCGACTGGGAGATGCACGAAGAAGTCGCCACCCGTTTTGGCCTGTCCTATACAGACAGTCCGGAACAGCGTTATACGGACGTCGGCGATGATCCACAGAACACGTCGCTGAGATTCGCGGACAGCCTGAATGTATTCAGCACGGGCGCGCTGGCGCCCGGGGTCACGATTACCGAGGCGAACTACCGCATTCTTGCGGTGGATGCTGGCATCAAGTATCGCGGTATGTTTCTCCAGGCTGAGTATTTTCATCGCTGGCTCGACAGTTTCCTGGCCGACGGTGCGTTACCGGTGGCGGAAGTCATTGATACAGGCTTCTACGTGCAGGGATCGTTTTTCCCGATTCCGCGAAAGCTGGAGCTGTACGCCGCGACCTCGCAGATCTTCGGCGATGCAGACGCCGGCTTTGGTGACTCGCACGAATACCTGGTCGGCATGAACTATTACCCGACGAATTCGCGCAATCACCGGCTGAACCTGCAGTTGATCGACGTGACGCGTTCGCCGGTATCGAGTGTTTTCGGCTATTACACCGGCGGCCAGGATGGCACGACCGTTGCGGCAGCGTTTTCAATCTTTTTCTAGGACATTTCCGGTCCGGTCGGCTGGAAGCAAGGCGGTGAAACGATGATTATGCAGGCCAGCAAGGCCGGTCCAGCCCGCGGTCACAGAAGACCGATTGCCTGCCTGTCATTGATGGCGATAGCGACGCTGGTCGGCCACAGCGCAGCAGCGCAAGTGCCCGCCGAGGCGAAATTGCACGACTCCCATTTCCACCTCACGAATTACGTCCAACGGGGGCCTGCGCTCAAGGACTACGTCGCGAAGATGGGCTCAACGATCGGACGTTCGACGGTTTTCGGAATACCGTTGCAGCAGCAGTGGGACTTCGGCAATACCGGCGACTGGGCGCCAACCTACTACCTGCAGACAGACGCGCCTCTCTATTACTACTCGTTCACCGATGCGCATCTGGCCATGCAGTTCCTCGCACTGACACCTGACGAGCAATCACGTCTCGACCCGATGATCATCGGCTTCAACCCCGCCGACATGTACGCCGTGGATCACATTCGCCGTGTGCTGACAACTTTTCCCGGCGTGTTTACCGGCATTGGTGAATTTACGATCCACAAGGAATTCGTCTCGGCCAAGATAGCCGGTGGCCCGCCCAGCCTGACCGACCCGGCACTTGACAGGATTTTCGAGTTTGCGGGTGAAACAGGGCTCGTAGTGCTGATTCACAACGATGTCGACATGCCGTTTCCGAAACCGGACCAGGACCCGTATTCCGCACGGCAACTCGGTGCCGTCTTGAGGCGCCATCCGGAAGCCACAGTCGTTTGGGCGCACGTCGGCCTTGGCCGTGTCGTGCATCCGGTCCAGGACATGGCGGCCATCATAGGCCGGGCGCTCGCCGACCCTGCGCTGTCGCACGTTTACATCGATATTTCCTGGGACGAGACGGCGAAGTATCTCGTGGCCAGTCCGGAGGCGGTGGTGGTCACAGCAGACCTGATCAACCGCTATCCGGACCGCTTTCTTTTCGGCAGCGATGTCGTTGCAACTCCACCCGCATCGATCGAACCGGTAGTCGCTGTCTACGACATCTATGCCCCGCTATGGGCCGCGTTGAGCGTGGACACCCGGAACAAAATTCTGAAAGGCAACTACGAGCGAATTTTTGACGAAGCCAGAGCGAAAGTTCGCGCTTGGGAAGAACACAACATTCACTGAAAGCAAAGGAGACAAGGTGATCAACATTCAATGGCGCAGTTCCGCGGCGGCGGTGACGCTGGTTATGGCCAGTCTGTTACCGCAGATGGCTGCCGCAGACGGCGAGAAGCGACTCGACCTATACGGCTTTGCCATGCTCGACATGGGCTATCAATCGGGGCAGAACGACCCGGACTGGTTCGACGTCGTGCGGCCGACCAAGCTGCCGTCGTTCGAAGACGAGTTCGGCGGTGACGGCCATTTCTTCGCCGGCGTCCGGCAGAGTCGTCTCGGTGTGAAAGGTTTCATGCCGACCGCGAACGGCAAGGAAATCAAGACGATCTTCGAGTTCGAGCTGTTCGGCACCGGATCGGACGCCGGGCAGACAACGTTCCGGCTGCGACACGCCTGGGGCGAATACGGCAAGTGGGGCGCCGGTCAGACCTGGAGCCCATTCATGGATGCCGATGTATTTCCGAACTCGATTGAATACTGGGGGCCGAGTGGCATGGTGTTCTTCCGCAACGTGCAGCTTCGCTACATGCCGATGCAGGGCCG
>DATICC010000422.1:0-2594 GCA_035457045.1 Woeseiaceae bacterium
GGTGGCTGGCCGGCATCGGTGAACGGCAAGTGGCTGAAGCGCATACTCGTGCGTGACAGGGTGCACGATGGCGAAAAAATGCTGGGGCATTCCTACCGGATGCCGTGCAAACCGGTGGCGCCGGGCGCCGAGGTGGCCCATGATGACATGTGCATCATAGGTTCCATGCCGGTGCGCTCGCTGGTCACCTTTCCGAAATCCGGCATATCGCACAGCCTCGCAGCGCCGTTGCAGCTGCGCGGCCATGCCTGGGCCGGCGACCTGCGCGTAGCCGAAGTGCACAGCTCGATCGATTTCGGCGCCACCTGGCAAAGAGCGAAACTCGAGAAACCGGCGAACCGGCTCGCCTGGCAACGCTGGTCGGCGAAGGTGGTGTTTCCCCAGGAAGGTTATTACGAGGTCTGGGCGAGGGCGGTCGATGCCGAAGGCAGATCGCAACCGATGGTGTTGCCCGGCTGGAATCCGCAGGGTTACCAGAATAATGCCTGCCATCGCATCGCAGTAGCCGTGACAGCATGAAGACAGTGCACGCACTCGTATTGCTGGTGACGCTTGGCATTGCAACTGCGCAGGCTGCGACTGTCGACGAGGCGAGCGGCCTCGTGATCGCGCCCGGCTGGGAACTCGTCAGGGCGCACTGCGGCGGCTGCCACTCGCATGCACTGGTAACGGGCCAGCGTGCCGACCGGCAGACCTGGCAGGACACGATACGCTGGATGCAGGCCACGCAGAATCTCTGGCAGTTCGATACCGCGACCGAGAACGGCATCCTCGATTACCTCGCGACCAACTACCCGCCGCAACCGAACCGCCGCCGCGCACCGATCCCCCCGAGCCTCATGCCGGCGAGCCCTGAAAAGGTGTCAGAAAAGGTGTCAGGTTCAGAAAAGGTGTCAGGTTTATTTTCCTTTGGAAAATAAACCTGACACCTTTTCTGAAGGACCAGCGGCACATTCCAACCGGTGCGGTGCCAGCCCCGTCAGGTCGCCTGCAATGCAGGCTCCTACACGGCAAGCCCAAGATCGGTGATGTGCAAGGGAGACAGCGCAAGCCCAAGGCCGGCGGGGTGCAGCACACGATCAGCCGTGCTGTCCGCAAACGGCGACGGTTGTCCATGCGCGAGGGGACTGCGTTATCATTGCCGCGCTCGCTTGGTGTTTAACGCGTTGAAAAGGGAAAATCATGAACAGCTTCTGTCGGAAAATACTGCTGTCGACGGCGGTATTCGCTATGTGCGTGCCCGCCGGCGCATTCGCGGCCACTGCCGCTGAAATCGATCAGGAAATTGCCGAGGCCCTGAAGGTCTTCGCCGAGCAGGTCGATGGTTCCGAAGTTTTTCTGAACCAGGCAGCCGGCTACCTCGTGTTTCCGCGCGTGATCAAGATCGGCTTCGGAGTGGGCGGCGAAGGGGGCGACGGCGCGTTGCGCATCGGTGGTGCATCCGCCGGCTATTACCGCACCATCAGTGGCTCGATCGGGTTTCAGTTCGGGGCACAGTCGAAGTCGATCATCATCGCGTTCATGACCAAGGAAGCGCTCGACAAGTTCACCAGCAGCGACGGCTGGAGTGTCGGTATTGACGGCTCCGTCGCACTGATCGACGTTGGCGCAGGCAAGACCATAGACAGCAATAACGTCAAGGATCCGGTCGTCGGATTCATCTTCGGTTCCAAGGGGCTCATGTACAACCTGACACTGGAAGGATCGAAGATCACGAAGCTCGACAAGAGCTGAATAACTCCGTCAGCGCCGCCGAGTGGCGGTGCGCCAGGACTGGAGGACGACGATGGCCAACGGCAAAGGTCCGCCGCAGACAGGTCCTTCCGGCGATCGCCGGCACAAATCACCCTCGTACGTTCAGCGCGTGACCGAGCGGGTGCGTGAGTCCGCTGACCTCGGCCGGGTGCTGGTGACCCGGCCCCGGTCATTTCCCTCTGCCGTGTGGGTGGTAATCCGGCGCTGGATCCGCAAGGTCTGGGACACGCGGGGCGGCGGCCTCTATGCCTGCGGATTCGTCGTAGCGTTTGCCTGGCTGGAAGTCACGACGCTGGCCGATGATTTTTCCTCCAGCACCGGCGTCACCGGTTTCTTCGGCGGGCAACTGCTGCAATTCCTGCTGCGATTCACGATCGATTCGATGGTCAACACGGTATTGGCACTGATCTGGCCCGTGCAGGTCGTTGCATACTCACCGCCCTGGGGTGCACTCGGTCTTGGTGCAATGTACCTGGCCTTTCCATACATATTGAAGAAACCACTGGAGCGCTGGTTGTTTGACGACGCCGGGGCGGTCGCTGAAGAGCCGCCGGCCGCGAACCCTGATACCGGGAAAGACTAAGGAGTAATCGATGCGCAGGATAATTCTCTATTCGCTCGTGGCACACGTTGCACTGTGTGCACAGAATGTTGCCGCGCAATCCGTCCAGCCCATGAGAACGGAGCGGCCGAGTTTCAGTGCCTCCGCGTACGTTTTGACGACAGGCACGTGGCAGGTCGAAACCGGCTACCAGTATATGAATGACTCCGACGGTGCGGACTTCGAGTTGCACACGCTGCCGCTCGCGTTGCTGCGCTATGGCATAAGCGACGGCATC
>DATICC010000423.1:0-2542 GCA_035457045.1 Woeseiaceae bacterium
GCACAGGGCTCGGATTGGCCATCGCCGCGCGCGCCGTCGAGAGGAACGGTGGAAGTATCTTTGCGAGAAACGGTGACAGCGGCGGCCTGACAGTGACCATCGAGGTGCCGCGGGGTAACTGACCGGTCTATTTCGGCTGCACCGGCAAACGTGCCTTGTACGGCTTGCGAAATACAATGATCGATAAATCGTCCGGCTTGCTCGGCTGGTGCGTGGACTCGACCGTCATGCGGCGCTTGGCGAGCGATATCAGCGAGTCCATGACGTCCGGCAATGGCCCCTTGCGGATCATCGCTGTGATCTCGTGCGTGTGCAGGTTGTCGGTCAAACCGTCGCTCGCCAGCAGGACTGTGTCCCGGGGCCGCATCTGAACCTCCGCACCCATGTCGATTCGCATGTCGCTGGTGCCAAGGAAATTGGACACGAGGTGCCGTTCTTCGTGGTGCAGGGCATCCTTGAGATCGAGGAATCCGGCCTCGACCGCGAACCCGGTCGGCGAATGCGCCATGGTCTGTGACTTGATGACCCCACGCTGGCCGACGACGATCGCTTCCGAATCACCGATGTGATAAGTCCGCAGCAGCGATCCTTCGATGGTGACCACCGTCAGCGTCGTTGCCGCTCCCATGCCCATTTCGAGGACCGCAAGGTTGGCTGCCTCGATGCCATTTAGGATGGCGGTGCGGAGCAAGGTCGTCTTTTGCATCGAGTCCTGCAGCGACTCGTCCAGCGAGTTGATGGCCATACGCGAAGCCCGTCGCCCCGCCGGCAAGCCTCCGGCGCCGTCCGCAACGGCAAAGACGGCGGCGCCGGGACCATAGGGAATGACGGCGACCGAATCCTCGTTGGCAGTCGTCTTGTCCGGCGCACGCGATGTGTATGCGGCGACGGCGCCGCCGGCGACGCGGGCATAGACGAGTTCCGGAACGTCGTCACCGTCCAGCAACACCATCTCGTCCGGAGACTCAGCCACCGCAGGATCCGCCATCCATTGCTACGCGCGTTGTCATGGCTCGCGTTTGACCGGCTCGCGGCACCAGGCGCAGAAATTCCAGAAATCCGCAGCGATGCCCCAGCGGCAGGAGCGACATTTGTGATCGCTGCCCGGCAGTTTCCATGGCCGTTTCACCCGCGTCCGGCACCAGGGACAGTAGCGCATGAATGGCATCAGCGGCTGACGGCACCGGGCGTTGGAACACTTGGCCGTATAGCGCTTGTCCGGGAACCGCCGCGTGGTCTCGACTTCGAATCCTGGACCGTAGCACCAGGCGCAATAGGCCCAGTCGGATTTCACGCCGCGCTCGCAACGCGGGCAGGTGGCGGGCATGCGGCTCTCGCCCTTCGGCGCCGGGTTGTCCGTGCCGCACCAGGGACAATGCTGCATGCTCTCGGACACCGGGCCCTGGCAACGGCGGCAATCGAGGCGGGTGTCCAGCACCTTCCGGAACTGCAACTGGAACTCCCGCCAGCGCAATTTCCGCCAGGACGGTCTTTTCCTGGTCTTCGCCGACGAGCGAATACGCCGCGACCTCGCGCGAATCTTCACCTTGCGAAAGTCCGCGTACATCTGCACCGCGTCCCGGTAACGTTCCGCCGGGTCGAGCTTGATCGCCTTGCGGATGATGCTGGCAAGGTCCGGGCCGACGCGCGCCATCAGCCGCTCGTTACCGATCATCGGCCAGTTGAATGGCCACTCCGGCAGCTTTCCGGAGAACATGCGATACAGCACCAGCCCGAGGGAGAACACGTCGGATTGAAACTTCGGCCGGCCCATGGCCTGCTCCGGCGCGATGTAATCGATCGTTCCCGAACCCGATGCCTTGAGCGTCCTGATACTGATCTTGGCGAAACCGAAATCGGTGAGTTTCAGCAAATTACCTGGAAATACGATGAAATTCTCGGGCTTGATGTCGCAATGAATGACCTTGTTGCGATGCGCATACGCCAGCGCCGAAATGGCCTGATCGGCGAGTTCGAGGGCTTTCTCGGTAGAGATGCGCCGGATCAGCCTGTCGGCCATGGACTCTTCGCCGAGCTCCATCGCGATCACGAAGTAATCGTCGATGTAGCTGGCGTTGAAAATGGTAATGATGTTCGGATGCACCAGCCGGGTTGCAACCTGCACTTCGCGCATGAAGTCTTCGTTGGTGACATTGCGCACCGGCTTCGGGATCTTCAGAGCCACACGGGACTTGTGAATGGTGTCGAAAGCCTTGTAAACGTTGGCAAGCGGACCGGACGCAATGCGCTCGAGGATCTTGTACTTGCCCAGCTTTTGACGCGCTTTCAGCAAAACCCGCTCAGCCTGTTGTTATTGCAGAGTGCAAGAAAGAAGCAATCATTGTGGCCGCGCAATGCTTAGTCAAGCCTGCAAATCGGAGGACAACGGTGCCGGATTCATTAATTCGAACAAGTGCCCGATCTACTTCTTGCCTTTCCCGAAAAAAAGAATCCGGCACCCTTGTCCTGCTGTCAGCAACGGACAGTCACCGGGCGGGGGGTGGCCTGTGACGGGATGGCTCCCTGCGGTCCGCTTGATTCC
>DATICC010000424.1:0-3569 GCA_035457045.1 Woeseiaceae bacterium
GTGACGTATCTCCCGGTCGTCCCAGTGCAGTTCGCCGGCAGCCAGTCGGGCGACAGCCGCGGCCAGCGGCCGGCCCTGGTCCGCGGCGAGCCCGATCATCAGCCGGCGATGCACGATATCGACCAGCGTCACGGCCATTTCCTCGCTCACCGCGAAAGCCACCTCGGCGGCGAGCACGCTGCGATCGTCGCCGAGGACTGCCTGCAGTGAGGCCTGCGATTTCGCGAGTTCGACGAGTTTCGCTGCACGGCCGCCGTAGATCGAGATCAATCGTTCCCTGCCCGCAGGGGACAGTGCGGGCAATTCATTGAGTCGCCGCCGCGCCGCTTCGAGGCTGTGGCCGCCGGGCAGCGCCCTTTTTCGTGTAACGCATTTTTCGCTCTCGGTGTTCTCCGCCCTGACGACAAAGTCCACCACCTGCTCGGCAAGATTCCGGTACGTCGTCAGTTTGCCGCCAACCACGGAGACCAGTCCCCGCGCCTGGCGTCCATGCTTTTTGATGATGTGGCGACGCGTAATCGCGGACTCCGGGCCGGTCGATCGTTTCGGCAACGGCCTGACCCCGGCGTAAGTGTAGTTAATGCTGGCAAGCGTCAGTCCGGCGCGCGGAAATACGCGATTGGTTTCATTGACCAGGTACAGCACCTCTTCCTGGTTGGCACTCGCATCGCCAGGGTCGCCGTGATAGCGAATATCCGTAGTACCGATCAGGTACTGCCCGTTCCAGGGAATGATGAAAAACGGCCGGCCGTCGGCGTGCGCCTCGACGTAGAACGCGTCGTGCGGCGCACCCGGAAACGGTCCGACGATGATATGGCTGCCCTTGGTGCCGCCCATCAGTTCGGGCATGGACCGGTTGACGGTGCGCAGCACCTCGTCCACCCAGGGTCCCGCGGCATTGACGACCATGCGCGCGCGGACCTCGCATTCTTCTTTTGATTCCCGGTCCACGAACTGCACACCGCTCACAGCGCCATTGCGCACCGTTATGCCGATCACCGGGCTGTAGGTGCGAATATCGGCGCCGGCCTCGCGGGCAGCGATGGCGTTTTCCAGGACGAGGCGCTCCGCGTACGTAACCTGCGCGTCGAAATAGCTTGCGCCGCCAAGCAGGCCTTCGCTCGCCACGCCCGGTTCCTGTTCCAGAAACTCCTTGCGTGACAGCATGCGGTGGCGTGGTATCGATTTGCCGATAGAAAGCAGGTCGTATGTCGTGAGGCCGAGCCGTATCAGCAGCAGCCCCCTGCGGCTGTCCTCGTACACCGGGATTTTCAAGCGCAGGCGCTTGACGAGATGCGGCGCCAGCTTGCGTAACAGGCGGCGCTCCCGCAGAGATTCGAATACCAGCGGCAGCTCGCCGTATTCCAGGTAGCGCAGTCCGCCGTGTATCAGCCGACTCGACCAGCTGGACGTACCGCCGCCGATATCGTACTTGTCGAGCATGAGTACCGAGAGCCCGCGCAAAGCGGCATCGCGTGCGATACCGGCGCCGTTGATTCCGGCGCCGATCACGACCAGGTCGTATTCGTCCCTGAGTTCGGTCATCAGGGCCGGACCTGGCCGGCACCGCGCACCACGTACTTGTAGCTGGTGAGTTGTTCGGCGCCCACCGGTCCGCGGGCATGGACTCGTCCCGTGGCGATTCCGATTTCCGCGCCCATGCCGAACTCGCCTCCATCGGCGAACTGCGTCGATGCGTTGTGCAGGACGATCGCGCTGTCGACTTCGGCGAGGAATCGCTCGGCCGCAGCCGCATCTGCGGCCACGATGCTTTCCGTGTGCGCCGAACCGTATCGCCGGATGTGCCGAATTGCGGCGTCGATATCATCGACCGTGCGCACGGAGATAATGGCGTCGAGGTATTCCGTCGACCAGTCCTCCTCGGTCGCGGCTAACGCCCGGGGGAAAACCCGCCGCACATCTTCATCGCCGCGAATCTCGCAATTCGCGGCCTGCAAAGCGCCGAGTACGCCGGGCAACAGCCGGTCGGCGGCGCTGCGATCGACAAGCAGCGTTTCCGCGGCGCCGCACACACCGGTGCGCCGCATCTTGGCGTTCAGTACGATATCGCGCGCGATCGCGGCGTCCGCGGACTCGTGCAGGTAGACATGACATATGCCTTCGAGATGGCCGATCACCGGCACGCGCGCCTCCCGTTGCACGCGCTGCACCAGTCCCTTGCCGCCGCGCGGGATCAGCACGTCGAGCCAGCTTCCCATCGAGGTCAGCATGCAGGTAACGGCCTCGCGGTCGGTCGTGGACACGATCTGCACTGCCGCCGGCGAGATGCCGGCTGACTTCAGTCCGAGGTCAAGGCAACGATGAATCGCCAGGTTCGATTGGAGGCTCTCCGATCCGCCCCGCAGGATCACGGCATTGCCGGATTTGAGGCACAGGCCTGCCGCGTCCGCGGTTACGTTCGGCCGGCTCTCGTAGACAATGCCGATGACGCCAAGCGGCACCGCGACTCTTCGTATCGCCAGGCCGTTCGGCCGTGACCATGCACCCAGCGTGCGGCCGAGCGGGTCGGGCAAATCTGCAATAGTCAGCAAGCCCTGCGCCATTGCATCGACGCGACCGGCGTCGAGCCTCAGCCGGTCGAGCAGCGCGGCACCGAGTCCCTGTCGCCTCGCCTCCCCGACGTCGCGGGCATTGGCCTGCAGGACCTCGTCCCGCTGCTGTTGCAGGGCACCTGCCGAGGCTCGCAATGCGGCATTGCGTCGCGCTGCGCTGCATGCCGCAAGTGACAGAGCGGCTTCTCGCGCTGCCCGGCCCATGAGCTCCATTTGCGCGGCAATCGGCGATGAAACCTGCTGCTCGTTCGTCTCGTGGTCACGCATTGCTTTGGCTGCCGAACCAGACCAGGTCGTCACGGTGCACCAGGACCGAGCGACCGCGATAGCCCAGTATGGATTCGATCTGTTCCGATTGCCTGCCGCGGATGGCACTGGCCTCTTCGCTCGAATACGCAGCGAGTCCCCTGCCGAGTTCCGCGCCGCCGGGATCGACCAGGGTCACCGCGTCACCGCGCCGGAAATTGCCAATGACCTCGACAAGGCCAACCGGCAACAGGCTCTTGCCGTCGCGTAACGCGGCCACCGCGCCGGCATCGAGCCGCAATTCGCCGCGCACTTCGAGGATTCCCGCCAGCCATTGCTTGCGTGCCGCGGCCGGCGTTCTGCCGGCCAGGAACACGGTGCATTTGCCGCCGCTCATCAGCGCGTGCAACGGCCGCTCGACGGTGCCCGATGCCAGTACCGTCGAACACCCGGCGTGCGTCGCAATCTTCGCCGCCTGCAGTTTCGTCAGCATTCCGCCCCTGCCGACGGCACTCCCTGCCGCGCCGGCCATCTCGAACATCTCGTCCGTAATCCCGCGGACCAGCGGCAAGTGTTCGGCATCGGCGTGCCTGCGCGGATCCGCGGTATAAAAACCGTCGATGTCGGACAGCAGCACCAGGCCATCCGCCATCACCAGTTGCGCCACCCGTGCGGCGAGGCGATCGTTGTCGCCATAGCGCAGCTCATCCGTTGCCACCGTGTCGTTCTCGTTGATCACGGGTATGACCT
>DATICC010000425.1:0-14286 GCA_035457045.1 Woeseiaceae bacterium
CTCCGTCACGCACCCGCGCCTTGCGGCCGCGATGCTCGGCACGCTGATCAAGGGCCTGGGCAGCGACAAGGTGGTCTGGGGCACGGACTCGGTCTGGTACGGTTCCCCGCAGTGGCAGATCGAGGCCCTGCGCCGCCTCGAAATGCCCGAGGACCTGCAGAAGAAATACGGCTACGCGCCGCTCGGCGCGGCCGACGGCCCGGTAAAATCGGCGATCTTCTCCGGCAACGCCGCGCGCATGTACAAGGTCGACGTGCAGGCTGCGGTCGGTGCGATCTCGCTGGACCAGATCTCCACTATAAAAGCCGCCTATCGCGAGATGAACGAAGGCCGTAGCAACCTGCGCTACGGTTACGTGGCGAAAGCCTGACCTGGGCCGTTCCCGGACACATCTATGAGTATCGATCGCAGGAAATTCATTCGTGACTCCACGTTGGCCCTGTCCGCAGGTGCGCTCGGCTTGTCCGGGTGCTCCGAGTCAGGGGATGAACTGCCGACCGCGCCGGCCCCCCAAGCCGCGACTGCACGGAAAGTCGAATTGTTGGCCTCGTACTGGACCCTGGCCGGCGATGTCGATCCAACCGGCGCGGTCGGCCCCGACTACAGCCCGTTCAGTTTCCGCGAGCGGGCAGAGGCGATCGCGAGGGCCGGGTTCACGGGCATGGGAATCTGGCACACGGATCTCTACCACACGCTGCAAGGCACAAGCCTCGCCGACATGAAGCGGATACTGGACGACAACGGCATCCGTCACCTCGAGCTCGAGTTCCTGTTCGACTGGTTCCTGCCCGAGGGCAGCGAAAAAAAGATCCGGTCCGACCAGGAGAAGGTGAAGTTACTGAACGCCGCAGAGGTGCTCGGCGCGCGGCACCTCAAAGTCGGCGACTTCTTCAACACACCCTACGAAATGGACCAGACCGCCGAGGGATTTGCCAGGCTTTGCAAGGACGCGGCCAACGCGGGCACCAATATCCTGTTCGAAGTGATGCCGTTCTCGATGATCGCGAACCTGAGTGATGCGCTGAAAATGTGCGAACTCGCCGGCGCCCCAAACGGCGGCCTGATGATCGACACCTGGCACATCGTCAAGATGCGCACACCGTACGCCGAACTCGCTGCGGCACAAAAGCGTTTCATCCTTGGCGTCGAACTGAACGACGGCTACATAAACACGCCGGCAGGCATGGACATGCTGACCGAAACAACCCAGCACCGCGCTTTCCCCGGTGAAGGCGAATTCGACATGCCGGGATTCATGGCAGCAGTCGCCGCCACCGGCTACGACGGTCCCTACGGGGTCGAGGTCATCCGCGCGGAAAACCGCGCCCGCACGGTCGACCAGCTGGCCGAAACCGCCTTCCGCACCGGGATGTCCCAGTTCTAAAACCGGTGCCGGTGTTCACTTATTTGCATTGCTGAAATTGGTGCCGTCTCCGGCCTCGAGCCGGGGTGGGGACGCCTTTGACGCAATGGCTCCCTTCGGTCCGCTTAATTTCCTTCATAGGGCAAACCCACCGGCGACGCTTCCTGTCACCGCGCCGCGCGCACTGCGGGCGACGGAACCACTGCGCCAAGGCCTTGAGCCGGGGTGGGAACCCCTTTGACGCAATGGCTCCCTTCGGTCCGCTTAATTTGCGTCAAAGGCGTCCCCACCCCGGCTCGAGGCCTTGGCGCAGTGGTTCCGTCGCCCGCAGTGCGCGCGGCGCGGTGACAGGAAGCGTCGCTGGTGGGTTTGCCCTATGAAGGAAATTAAGCGGACCGAAGGGAGCCATTCCTTCATAGGGCAAACCCGCCGGCGACGCGCGTGCGCGAAGCTGTAGAGCTGATTAGCTGCCCAGGCCGAGCAGCCGGATAGCGTTTTCGCGCAGGATCAGCGGGCGAACTTCGTCGCGGAAGTCTGCTTTCGCGAAATCCGCGAGCCACCTGTCGGGCGTTATCAGCGGGAAGTCGGAACCGAACAGCATTTTGTGCTTCAGCTGCGTGTTTGCGTATTGCACGAGTTGCGGCGGGAAGTATTTCGGCGACCAGCCTGACAGGTCTATGTAGACCTGGGGCTTGTGCAGGCAGATCGACAGTGCCTCGTCCTGCCACGGCCATGACGGATGGGCGAGGATGATCGGCATGTCGGGAAAATCGACTGCGACGTCATCGACGTACATGGGGTTGCCGTATTTGAGTCTTATCCCGCCGCCGCCCGGCATCCCGGTGCCCATGCCCGAATGGCCGGTGTGGAACAGCGCCGGCAGTTTCGCCTCGGCGATCACTTCGTACAGCGGGTACGCCATGCGGTCGTTCGGGAAGAACTCCTGGAACTGCGGGTGGAACTTGAATCCCTTGACCTTGTAATCCTTGATGAGGCGCCGCGCTTCACGTGCGCCGAGGCGTCCTTTCGCCGGATCGATGCTGGCAAACGGTATCATCACGTCGCTGTGCTCGCTGGCGCTCTCCGCGACTTCCTCGTTCGATATCCGCTTCTGGCCGCGCGCGCGTTCGCCGTCGACCGTGAAGATGACGCAGGCCATCTTGCGCTCGCGATAGTACTTTGCCGTCTCCGCTATGGTCGGCTTGTCGCCCTGCTCCTTGAAGTACTTCTTCGCGGCCGTCTCAAACGCTTTCTTCGCCTCGTCCTGCGGCTCCCGGGTCGACACTTCGGCGTGCACGTGCACGTCGATGGCAACCAGCTCCTTTACGTTCATCTTTTTTTTCCGTGACCCGGCCATGCCGCGCGCGCTCCTTATATATCAGTTCACGTAATCGGCGATCGCTCCGCCGCTGCCGGCGAGCTCCCGCAGCAGGCCCGACGCCTGCCAGTATTGCGGGTCCAGCCGCTTCGCGAAGGCATCGATGCGCGCACAGATCCCGGCCAGTCCCACGGTATCCGCATGGAACATCGGCCCGCCGCGGTAGCGCGGGAAACCGTACCCCGCGGTGTAGACCACGTCGATGTCCGATGCCCTGAGCGCGACACCCTCCTCGAGCACCATCGCTCCCTCGTTGATCATCGCATACAGACAGCGTTGTTCTATCTCCTCGTCAGGGATTTCCCGCTTTTGGATACCGAGCCGCCGGCCTTCTGCGGCGAACATCGCCAGGGCTTCAGGATTGTCGTGCCGTTCCCGAGAGCCTTTTTCGTAACGGTAGAATCCCATGCCCGTTTTCTGCCCCAGCCAGCCGCGTTCGACCAGCATGGAAGACGCGCGGTAGAAGCTGGGATCGTCCGGCAACTGGTCCTTCCGTTCCTGCCGTACTTTATACCCGACGTCGATCCCGGCCATGTCGTACACGGCGAGTATGCCCATCGCCATGCCGAAACGCTGCAGCACGTCGTCGATACGGCGCGGCGTCGCGCCCTCGAGCAGCATGCGCTCGGCCTCGCGCCCATAGGGATCCATCATGCGGTTGCCTATGAAGCCGTAACTGTTGCCGGACAACACACCGACCTTGCGCAGCTTTTTCGCAAGCTGCATCGATGTCGCAAGCACGTCGTTCGCCGTATCCGGTGTGCGCACGATCTCGAGCAGGCGCATGACCTGCGCCGGACTGAAAAAATGCAGCCCGACCACGTCCGAAGGACGCGCTGTGGCAGAAGCGATGTCGGCAACGTCGAGCGTCGAGGTGTTGGTCGCAATGACCGCGCCGGCCTTGCATACCGCGTCGAGTTGCACGAAGACTTTCTTCTTCAGCGCCACATTCTCGAACACAGCCTCGATTACCACGTCAGAAGCTGCGAAGTCGCAGTACTCCGTCGTGCCGCGGATGCGGCCCATGTGCTCCTCGAGCTCTGCTGTTGTCATGCGGCCTTTGCTCACGCGCCGGCCGTACTCCTCGCGGATGAGATCGAGTGCACGCCTCACAGCCTCTTTGTCGATATCCATGAGAGTGACCGGCAGGCCCGCGTTGGCAAACGCCATCGCGATGCCGCGGCCCATCGTGCCGCCGCCGACGATGCCGCCGGATGCGATATTCCTGGCGCTCTCCGGGTCGATGCCCGGGATCTTCGAACTCGCGCGCTCCGCAAAGAACAGCCGGCGCATCGCCTTCGATTCGGTGGTCAGGAGAGATGCATCGCTCAGTTCGGTTTCACGTTTCAGGCCTTTTGCAAACGGCAGGTCGATCGCCGCCTCGACGGCATCGATGTCCATGCCCGGCACCCGGCGCTGCGGCATCTCGGCCGCAACCCGCGACCGCTCGGCCTGCAAAAGTCGTGTTGTTGCATCGTCTCTTTTTATGACGACATCGCAGGCACGCCGCGGACCACGGTCTTCGGCCAGGCAGCTTTCGGCATAATCCACGGCAAACTGCCGCAGGTCCTGATCGGTCACCGCGTCGATGAGGCCGCAAGAGAGCGCCTCGTCCGCAGCCAGCGGATTCCCGGAAAGCAGCATCTGCAAGGCGGTCTTCACGCCGACGATACGCGGCAATCGTTGCGTGCCGCCAGCGCCCGGCACGATGCCCAGGCTGATCTCGGGGAAGCCCATGCGCGCGCCGCGATCGGCCACGCGATAGTGGCAGGCAAGCGCCGTTTCCAGGCCGCCGCCGAGGGCGGTGCCGTGCAGGGCGGCAACGACGCGTTTGTCCATGCCTTCGATGACCGCGAAGACCTGGTGAGCGGTGGGCTCGGCGATCGGTGCGTCGAACTCGGCAAGGTCGGCGCCGGCGATGAAAGTGCGACCGTCGCACAGCAGCACCACCGCGGCGATCGCTTTGTCCTTTGCGGCCCGACTGAAGCAGTCCTTCAGTCCCTGCCGCACCGATTGCGAAATCGCATTGACCGGCGGATTGTCGACAATGACGAGGCCGATCCGGCCGGCCCGCTCCAGGCGTACCACGGAACCCACCGCTCAGTGCCCCGGCTTCGGCATGCGCGAGGTCGCGAGCGCCGCCTGTACCGCCGGCCGCGCATTCATTCTTTTCAGCCAGTCCATCGCCCGCGGCGTTTTTTCCTCGCTCATCGCTTCCGGGATCAGCCGCGGCACGCCGGCGACCATGGAATAGGAGTTTACATCCGCGAGCGAATACTCATCGCCTGCCAGCCATTTCGAGTTTTGCAAAATCTTCTCCATGCGTTGTATGGACACGCCGACTTGGCGCCTGGCCTCGGCGAGTTCCTCGGGGGTGAAAGACTCGGTGGCGGCGGTACGCCATTTGCGGCGCTGTTCCTCGAGCGGCACTTTCTTGAGGGCCTCTTCCAGCTCACCCGATTTCAGCCGTGCCGCGATCTGCGGGATGATAATGCTCCAGCCGATACGGCTCAGCGCCGGGCAGAAATACTCGTCCACGAACTTGTTCCAGATGCGCATGCGCGCCCGCGCGACCGGATCCTTCGGCACGAGTCTCTTCTCGGGGAATACTTCGTCCAGGTATTCGTTGATGACCGTCGACTCGGTGATGACCGCGCCATTGTGCACGAGCACCGGGACCTGGCCGTTCGGGTTCAGTGCAACGAAGGCCTCGGAATGCTGCTGGAAGTTGTGCAGGTCGATGTAGTGGCTCTCGTAGGGGATGCCCTTTTCCGCAAGGCACAGCAGCGGCTTCATCGAATTCGCGCTCGGTTCGTAGTGATAGAGTTCGGGTTTACTCATTGTTATACGGGTTCCTGTTGTCGTTCGTCTGTATCGCTTTCGTCGATCCCGGGATACCAGGGTGTGCGGCCGCCGAGGACCCGGGATTCCTGGATGATCTCTGCAACCAGTTCTTCCTGTCGATAGGCCATCACGTGCACGCCTGACACGCCGGTTATTTCGCGCACCTGCTGGATCATTTCGATGCAGATCCTCTTCCCTTCCTGCTTCTGGTTGCTGCTGCCTGCCAGCCGCCTGATTATGCCATCGGGAATGTGCACGCCCGGTACGTGCTGGCGTATCCACTCCGCCGAGCGGGCGGAGGCCAGCGGTCCGACCCCGACCAGTATGAAAACCTTCTCGTGCAGGCCCATGTCGCGGACCCGGGTCATGAACTGCCTGAGGCGCTCGATATCGAAACAATACTGTGTCTGGATGAACTGTGCCCCGGCCTCGATTTTTTTCGCGAGTCGAAGCGGCCGGAACTCGAGCGGCGGCGTGAAGGGATTTTCGGCGGCGCCGAGGAACACCCGCGGGGGTTTGCTGATCTTTCGGCCGCTCTGGAACTGCGACTCATCGCGCATTTTGCGCAACATCGAGAGCAGCGTGATCGACTCCAGGTCGAACACGGGTTTTGCCTGCGGGTGATCACCCGCCTGCACCCCGTCACCGGTAAGGCAAAGGATGCTGGCCACGCCGATCGCCGCGGCACCGAGCACATCGCCCTGGATCGCGATGCGGTTCCGGTCACGGCAGGACACCTGCATGATGGCCGAGTAATTGGCGCGCCGCAGGATGGCGCAGACGGCGACACTGGACATGTGACAGTTCGCGCCGGAACCGTCCGTGGCATTGATGGCATCCACAGTGCCGTCGAAAATGCGCGCCTTCTCGAACACCTCTTCCGGATCGGAGGAATCGGGCGGCGACAGTTCCGCGGTCACCGTGAACTCTCCCGCGCGGAGCAGCTTCTCGATCCGCCCGGGCGAGCTGTGCCCCGGTTCCAGCGGCAGGAAATGCCCGGCCGCCGGGTTATCCAGCATGGTCATGTCGATGCGTTCCCGATCTCGGGCTCGCCCTTCTTCCGGCGTATCTCGCGCAACCACGAAGAACTGCCCTGCAGGCGATGATCGACCATGGGTTGTATACCGCGTATGCGATCCCCTTCGCGCATCAGGCGGCTGCCGGCAAAAGCATCCACCCAGACGCAGGGCATCTCCGGCCGGACTTCGCAGTGGCCGTTGCTGCGCACGCCGCCGCAGGGTCCGTTGCGCATGGATTTCGGGCAGTTCATCGGGCACACCATGCCGGTCGCGCCAAGCGTGCAGGAACCGCACATTTTCGTATCGAACAGGAATCCCTTGACCACCTTCTCCACGGCGGCCACCGGTTTGTCCATGCGCGCGTAACCGATGCGGCGAAACAGGGGATGCAGCGACGCGAGCACCGCCTCGAATCCGTTGTAGGCGGATTCGAAGAACCGGGCATGCCTCGAAGCCCATCGGCGTACTCTGTACATGACCAGGCTCCCTCTCTTGGCCTGCGCATCGGTTGCGCGGATTGGCGACAGTCTTTGCCCTGGGGCTCTACCTTGGCCCTGCCACTGATGTTATTTTGCTGTACGGCATGCCGTGAATATCGACTCAGGGGGAAGTAGTTCGGTGAATTCTGATCCGCGACATCTGATTTCCAGTTCTGCCATGAGCCGGATGCAGATCATTGCAATCGCCATGACGGTCGTGCTGAACGCTCTCGACGGCTTCGACGTACTGGCCATCAGCTTCGCCTCCCCCGGCATCGCCGAGGAGTGGGGAATCAATCGCGCGAGGCTCGGCATAGTACTGTCGATGGAGCTCATCGGCATGGCCCTGGGTTCGGTGTTCCTCGGTGGCGTCGCCGACCGGATCGGGCGGCGCAAGACGACGCTCGGCTGCCTGGTCGGGATGTCGGTCGGCATGTACATGGCGACCACCGTCACGGGTCTCGTCGACCTGTCCATCTGGCGGATCATCACCGGGCTCGGCATCGGCGGCATGCTGGCGACGATCAACGCGACCGCTGCCGAATTCTCCAACGAACGGCGCAAGCACCTGTGCGTTTCCCTGATGGCGATCGGCTATCCCGTCGGCGTCGTCTTCGGTGGCACGATCGCGGCGCAATTGCTGCAGACCTACGACTGGCGCTCCGTCTTCTATCTCGGCACGACGATGACGGCCGTGTGCATACCGCTGGTGTACTTCCTGGTCCCCGAGTCGGTGCACTGGCTGGCGCACAAGCAGCCGAAGGGCGCACTGGAAGAAATCAACCGCACGCTGAAACGCATGGGCCATGCGGCCATCAGCGCGCTCCCGGCCCTGTCGGTGAGGCCGGCCGGCCGGCGTATCAGCGATATTTTCGCGCCCGAGCTGCTCGCGACGACCATCATTCTTGCCCTTGCGTACTTCCTGCACGTGATGACCTTCTACTACATCATCAAGTGGGTGCCGAAGATCGTTGTCGACATGGGTTTCCTCGCGTCGTCCGCCGCGACCGTGCTCGTCTGGACCAATGTCGGCGGTGCGACCGGTGGTGCGGTACTCGGTCTCCTCAGCATGCGATACAACGTCAAGACACTCACCATCGTGGTGCTCGGGCTGTCGACCGTCATGATCGTGATGTTCGGGCGCACGGCGCCGGATCTCGCCAGGCTCTCCGTGATCTGCGCCGTCGCCGGTTTCTGCACCAATGCCGGCATCGTGGGCCTGTATGCCATCTTCGCGCACACGTTCCCGACGCACGTGCGCGCATCGGGCACTGGTTTCGCGGTCGGCATCGGACGCGGCGGATCGGTGCTCGCGCCGATCATTGCGGGCTTCCTGTTCGAGGCAGGTGTTGGCCTTCCCAGCGTGTCCCTGCTGATGGGGCTCGGCTCGACGCTGGCAGCTGGCATGTTACTGCTGCTCAAAATGCGTCCGGACGAGGCGGCAACGCCACCAGAGGAAGAGGAACCGGCACCAACGCCCTGAAGCCCTGCGCGGAAAAGGTGTCCGGAAAAGGTGAGAAAAAGGTGTCAGGTTTATTTTTCTGCGGACACCTTTTTCTGGTGACACCTTTTACGATCAGGCTCAGGCGGTGCTATGGCGCCATCTGTCGGCGCCCGCGTAGCTGGTACGCGCCACTTCGGCATACGGCACGGGGCTGACTATCGCGCGTATTTCCCTTTGCGCATGTTTCTCGACGGTCGGTTTTCGCGAGCCGCCTTTTTCCTCGCCCCACACCAATGTCACTTCGTTGCCGGGTTCGGCGTAGTCCTCGTCCAGCACAGCGAGGGTCAGCATGCGGCGCTCGTTCGAACTGTAGCCTATCCAGGTCGACAGGCCGGCCAGCTTGCTACCGGCCATGACCCGGTCGAACGGGTGCATCGAGTAGACCGCCGAGGGGAAGTCCATGTACTTGGCGCGATCGCGTTCGAACAGCTGCGATCCGATGCAGGCGAGCACATCGTCGTTCTCGAGCGCCAAGGTGACTTTCTTCCGATGCCGTGACGCCTGCTTTTTCTCCAGCGCTTTGCGGCCGACAAAATCGTGATCGAACTTGACGATGTGCCCGTAACCCATGTCCCAGGGCGTGAAGTAGTAATCCTCGACGTTGTTGGAGTAAAAGCTGCCGCCGAGCGAAGCATTCGCTTCGTAGCCGCTTGCCGGCGCCCACTTGCGATAGGCTTTCATCGAGTCGCCGGAGTAAACGGCGGGCAGCGGTGACGGTATCCAGCCCGATTCCAGCGTGTTCGAGGAATAGGCGCGGCCACCGACGAGGCGCATGCCGAATTCCTCGCCAGCCTTGATCAATGCCTGCCGTACCGTTTCGCCGTCTTTCCACGGCCCGAAAAACTCGAAGCCCGGCTGCCCGGCCATGCCGTGACGCAGCGCCTGCACTTTCTTGCCGGCGATCTTCACGGTCGTCATGTTGAAGAATTTCAGCTCTGGCGGTTTCTTTTTCAGCGCTTTGGCGATGGTGTCCATCGCGGTCGGGCCCTGCACCTGGAAACGGTAGGACTTTCGCCGACTCGGGTCCTTGCGCAGTGCCGTACGCTGGTCGAGTTTCAGTTTTACTTTGTAATCGCCGCTGTCGGCATGGAACTGCACCCAATTCAACGCCGGTGCGCGGCCGACCAGGTTGAACTTGTTCTTCGCGAGGTAGAAGAGAATCACGTCGCCGATCACGTAGCCGTCCGGGCTGCAGGGCACGAATTGCTTCGCTTTGTCGACAGTGAAGTTCTCGAAGCTGTTGATGGCAAGGTAACGCAACAACTCGAACGCGTCGGGTCCTTCGACCGCCAGGTCCGCCATATGGTAGGACTGGTTGTACAGCACGCAAGTGTTCTGCCATCCCTGCTGTTCATCGCGCCAGTTGGTGTACTCCGCCGGTACACCGGGGTAGGCATTGGGGCCGGCCGGAGAATGCCGCAACATGTCGACAGGATTGCCGGCGACTTTGATCGCGTCCTCGAGGGTCTTGACTCTCATGGCGGCACTGTCCTCCAGGCTGAAAATTCGGATCGGGCAAACATGTTTGCAGAAAGCACAAAGGCGTGCCAGCCGTGCCGGGAATCGATATGCGAACCAGAGCGAAGCATCTTTCGCTTGCAGGCGAAATCCGGCTTCGAATCAGATGATACGGGCGGCACTTCCGGGGGAGAATATCGGCCATTCCCGAAGACCTTCGAAGGATTGACCGCAGAGGGGCCCGATCATTCATGACACAGGTTGCAGGCAAGGTGGCATTCATCACCGGCGGCGGCTCCGGCGTCGGTTACGGCCAGGCCAGTGTTTTCGCCGCGGCCGGCTGCAAGGTCGCGATTGCCGACATACGCCAGGATCACCTGGACGAGGCGCGGCAGAAGCTCGAGGCGGCCGGGCGCGAAGTCTGCGCAGTGAAGCTCGACATCAGCGATCGCGAAGCCTACCGGCGCGCTGCAGACAAAGTCGAAAAGGCGCTGGGTCCGGTACAGTTGCTGTTCAACACGGCCGGTGTGTCCCAGTTTGGCCCGATGCAGGACGCAACGTTCGAAGACTGGGAGTGGCAGATCAACGTCAACCTGTGGGGCATGATCAACGGCATCCAGGTATTCCTGCCGCGCATGCTGCAACGCGGTGACGATTGCCACATCGTCAACACCGCATCGATGTCGGCGTTCGTCTCTTTGGCCCGCACCGGGGTCTACTGCACGACCAAGATGGCGGTTCGCGGCCTGACCGAGTGCCTCAACATGGATCTCGAGAACACGAAGGTCCGTGTGTCGCTGCTGTGCCCTGGCGCCGTGAATTCGAACATTCATGAATCGGTGCTGTCGCGGCCGAAGAAGCTGGAAAAGACCGGATACTATGGTGCCAACCCCGACGTGTTTGCGCGGCTCAAGAAGGTCATCGAGGTCGGCATGGAACCCGAGACGCTCGCGCGTTACGTGCTTACGGGCGTCGAGAACGACTCGTTCTACATACTGCCCTACCCGGAATTCCGGGAGACGCTGGAGGGCATACATGCGAGGGTCATGAACGCGCTCGCGAAACCGGAAGACGATCCCGAGTACGAAAAACGCACCGCCCACGGTGTCCCGGGCGGCAAAAAGAAATAGTGGCGCAAGCCCGCAATCGACAGGTGCTCCTATGGCGAAAGACGATGCAATCGCAAAACTGCAGCAACGCGTAGACAGGCTGGAGCACGAACTCGGCATACAGCAGGACATACACGCGATCCGCCGCCTGCAATACGCCTACGGCTACTTCATCGACAAGTCGCAGTACGACGAATGCGTGGATCTTTTTGCCGCCGATGCCGAAGTCTGGTTCCTCGGCGGCATATACAAAGGCAAGACCGGAATAAAGCGGCTCTATATCGAACGCTTTCGCAAGAACTTCACCGAGAACCACAACGGCCCGCGCTATGGCTGGCTGCTCGATCATCCGCAGATGCAGATGATTATCGACGTGGCACCCGACCGGAAAACCGCCGAAGTGCGCGGCCGCTCGATGATGCAGGCCGGCACGCACGAAACCGCGAAGATGAAGCAACGTCAGTGGTGGGAAGGCGGCATTTACGAGAACCGCTACGTCCGCGAAAAGGGCGTGTGGAAGTTCCAGCGGCTGGGTTACTTCCCGTTCTGGCACGGCACATTCGCCGAAGGCTGGGGCAAGACCCCCATCGATTTCGTGCCGATGCCAACGACCTGCTACCCGGAAGATCCGCTGGGGCCTGACGAGCTCATCGATCCGCTGCCGCGCCTGTGGCCGGCGACCGACATCGTGCCCTTTCATTATGTGCATCCCGTCACCGGCAAGCCGATCAGGATCGACAACAGCCGGGCGCGCGAAGGATTTGACGACAAGAAATAATGGCGACACAAACTGCGCCGTTGTACCTGTTGCCAGGCTTGATGTGCGACGAGCGGATCTGGGCTTCGCAAGTGGTCGCGCTTGCAGCGTACGCCCCGGTCGCCGTCAGCGGCTACGGCGATGCGCGCAGCCTCGAGGTGATGGCGCGGCGCGTGCTGGCGTCGGCGCCAGAGAGGATCTCGGTCGCCGGTCATTCGATGGGCGGTCGGGTTGCGCTCGAGATCTGTCGCCTCGCCCCGGAACGCGTGGAGCGCATCGCGTTACTCGACACCGGCGTGCACCCGGTCGGCAAGGGTGAAAGGGAAAAACGCATGGCGTTGCTTGATCTCGGCCGACGCAATGGCATCGAAGCGCTGGTCGATGCGTGGCTGCCGCCGATGCTGCATCCCGACCGGCGGCAGGATGTGGAGTTCGTCGCACCGCTGCGCGAGATGTGCGTTCGCGGCGGACTGGCGCGTTACGAAAACCAGGTGACAGCGTTGCTCGAACGGCAGGATGCAAGCTCCCTGCTCGCGGCGATCCACTGCCCGGCGTTGATCGGCGTCGGCAGTGACGATCTCTGGGCCTCTGTCGGGCAGCACCGGGCGATGGCCGCGGCGATAGCTGGCGCAGAGCTGGTGATATTCGCGCATGCCGGTCACATGACGCCGGCCGAAGCACCCGACGAGGTGACCGCGGCGTTGCGCGACTGGCTGGAACTGCCGCCATGAGGGGACACCGCGAGGGGCGATCCGTGTGGGCCGACATCAGCTATCTCGCGCCCTGCTCGCACATCAACAGGCGTTTTGCCGCGCCCGGTGCGGAAGTGAACACCGGCACCTACGAAATGCATCGCATGGAGGTGCGGGATGGCCGCGGCATCAGCGAGCAATTCAGCCTCGACCGGCAGGGCTTCGTGCTCGCGCGGCACGAAAGTGCCGTACGGGATTTCTTCGACAAGGAAGAAGTCGACGCGGTGTATCCGGATGAGGTGGAGGAGATCGTGCGTCGGCTGACCGGCGCCGATCTCGTGGCGAAGCGCGGCTGGATGGTGCGTACGTCCGGCGATCGGGCGAAGACTCAGCGCAAGGTGCCTGGCTACACACACAGCGGCGGCGTGCAGCCGCCGGCCTCCGAAGCGCATGTCGACTACGCTCCCGAGCAGGCCGAGCGCATGGCCAGGCAAATCTTTGCGCAGGATTTTCCCGGCGAGAAGGGCTACACGCGCTTCATCGCCTCCAGCCTGTGGCGCACGTTTTCAACGCCGCCGCAGGACTGGCCGCTGGCGCTTTGCGACGGCAGTACCGTCGCCAGGGAGGACGGTACGACAAATGCACTGATCGTCGTCGATGCGATCCCGGACCGCGACGCGATGCTGGGGCCCTGGCCGGACGAAGAGACCGCGATCAAGGCAGCGATTTTCCGCCACAACCCGAAGCATCGCTGGTGGTATTTCTCGAGCATGCACCGCGATGAAGTGATCCTGCTGAAATTCCACGACAGCGACAGTAATAGCGCGCTGCGCGTGCCGCACACCGCCTTTCACGACCCGAGCTTCCCCGACGCCCACCCCCGCTCGAGCATCGAGTTCCGAACCTTCGCCTACTTCCTTCAGGAAAAGGTGTCAGGTTTATTTAGCGACTGAGCAGGGCACGGCAGTGGTTCGACCCCTTTTTCTAGAATCCCATGTCTTCGAGCAGGGCGGCGGCGGCCTCGCGCACGGAGGTAGCGTCGTCGGCCAGTGCCTGTGTCAGCAGCGGCGCGACATCGGCCCCTTCGATGTCGCCGAGCGACAGCACGGCCTCCTCGCGGACCTCTGCATCCGGATCACTCATCGCCGCGATGGCGTGATCGAGTGCCAGCCGCCGGTCGTCAGGCACGACCACCAGCTCACCTTCTCCATCGCCACCTGAAAATATCCAGAGACGTCGCAGATCGTCCGCCTCGCTGCCAAGTAACAGGTAGCTCTCCTCGCGCAGGAGCCGCCGCAGCAGCTCTTCCACCGGCATCGGATTGCCGTGCAGTGTCACTCGCCTTGCAAGGGCATTGGAGGAATGCAACTGCAGGCCGCACTGGCCGGCGATTTCCTCCAGTACCTCGCGAAGCGGCGCCTCGGAGGCAGTCACGGCGACCAGGTCGCCGTCGACGGACACCGAGATGTCCTCACCAGCCACACAGGTTGCGCCGCTGAGTAACAGGGCGGCGATTACCGTCAGGTAAGCGGCACCTGCAAACTCAGCGGCGCGTGTACGTGTCACGGCCCGTTGTCCGCCAGGAGAAAGCAGCTCTCGACGGCGGTCTGGTTGAAGCTCTTTTCGCGCGCCAGGACTTCGTATTTGAAGGTGTCGCTTTGCGCCAGGAACTCCTCCGGTATG
>DATICC010000426.1:0-4946 GCA_035457045.1 Woeseiaceae bacterium
GGGTTGCGCGCAACGAACCCATGAACAGCCATATCGTTGCGATGACGATAATGATCGTATACAGCAGCGTCGTGAGGACTTCCGACACCGCGCTGCGAATGAAAACAGCCTGGTCATCCGTGATGACGAGCCTGATATCGCGGAATCTCTGGTTGAGACGCTCGACCGCCGCATGCACTTCGTCGGATATCTCGATCGTATTCGAGCGCGCCTGGCGCACCACGCCCAGACCGATCACGGAACGTCCGTCGAGCCTGGTGTATGCCTGTGCATCCTCGGGTCCGAAGTACACGTTGGCTACGTCGCCGATACGTATCGTATCCCTGATGATGATCGCGGCAACCTGCCCGGCATCGAGCACCGAAGCGTCCGCGCGGACGATAAGTTCCTGGTCCTCCGAGCGGAAACTGCCGGCAGGCACATCAAACGGCGCCTGCATCAGGACGGTCGCGACGTCGGTCACTGAAAGTCCGAAACTGGTCAGGCGTAGCGGATCAACCACGACGCGCAGCATGCGCTGCCTCGCACCGTACAACTGCACATCGGCCACGCCTTCGATGGAAATAAGTTCAGGGACAATGTCTTTTTCAATAAGCCGCGTGACCTCCTCCTCGATCAGCGTGTCGCTCACGACGGCGAGATTGACGATCGCCTGCGAATCATCATCTGCCTTGACCACAACTACCTGCTCGACGCGATCGGGCAGCTCTTGCATGACGCGGCTCACTGCCTCCCGGACGTCGGATGCCGCGCTGTTCAAGTCGACACCGGGGCGAAATTCAACGCGCATCCGTCCGTTGTTTTCTTCGGACGAGGAGTTGATGTTCACGATCCCGGACACGCGTGCGACGGCGCCTTCGAGGATGCTGATGACTTCGGCATCCATCGTTTCCGGCGAGGCCCCCGGATACTCCGCCCGCACACTGACGATGGGGCGGTCCACATCCGGGAGTTCGCGAATCTCCGCAGCGAGAATTGCAGCAACGCCGGCGAGCACGATCAGGAGATTCAGCACCAGTACCAGCACCGGACGACGGATACTCAGGCTCGGCAGGTCGTTCAGCCTGTCCGTTGCTGCTTCCTCTGCACCGCCGTTCTTCATGCTTCGATTCCTAACAGGTTACTAAAAATGGTGCCGGATTTATTTATCAACTGAGCGGGGCACGGCAGCCGGCGGGCGGCCGGAAAAAAGGTGCCGGAAAAAGGTGCCGGATTTATTTTCTCCCAGGCGAGGATAAGGATCCGGTACTGTTCTTGAGAAAATAAATCCGGCACCTTTTTTCGGCACGGCACCTTTTTCGGCACCTTTTTCGGCACCTTTTTCGCTAGTCGCCGCCCTGCGGGGTGGCACCATTCAAGGATTCCGGATGCCTGTCCGCCACGTTCGGCGGCTCGTAACTGACGTCGATGCCGTCGCGCATGCGCTGGATGCCTTCGACGACGATCAGGGTACCGGCGTCGACGTCGGCATCCACCAGAACTGTCCCTTTTTGCCGCTGCACGATCTGCACGGGGACGCGCTGTGCGCGCCCGTCAACCACGGCCCAGATGTAGGCGCCGTCGGCGCCCCACTGGACGCCGGTCTCGGCAACCACCGGGTACGGCGTGCCCTCGACCTCGAGAGCCACACGAAAACTCATGCCCGGTCGAAGGGCGTCGGATTCGTTGGCTACCTCGGCCCGCGCAACAAATGTTCGCGTCACCGGGTCGATGCGGCTGCCGATATCGACCACTCGCCCGTAGGCGGTCGGCTCCCGGCTGTTCCAGCTTGCGATTGCCACGTTGTCGCCGACGCTGATGTCACCGACGCGCGCTTCGGGCACTTCGAAGGTGACCAGCAGCGAGCTGCGGTCGTCCAGCGTCGTAATAAGTGTATCCGGATTGATACGATCGCCGGGATCGACTTCCGTGATGCCGACATGACCCTCGAATTGTGCTTCGATGGTGCGGTCGTCGAGTGCCACCCGCGCGCGATCGAGTTCGATCCGCGCCGCTTCAACGGCCGTGCGGGCGGCGTCGATGTCCGTCGGCAGTATGGCGCCGCTGCTGCCGGTGCGCTGGTAGCGATCGAAGAGGCGTTCGGCATCCTGCAGCCGCACTTCGGCGAGCGCTACCGCGAGTCTCTCCTGCCGGCTGTCGAGCTCGACCAGCACGTCGCCTGCCGCGACCTTCTGCCCCGGCTCGAATTTCACGGACACCACTTCGCCGGATGTGGCGGGATGCAGTTCTATCGATCGGATCGCCCGCGATGTTCCTACGGCCTCAACGCGCGTCTGGATGCTCTGGTACTGCAAGGGCTCGACCAGCACCTGCACAGTCGCGGATTCGAGCGAGACCTGCGACGGCGTATCGGGACCGCAGGCGGCGAGCAGCGGGGCCGCGGCGGCAAATGCAGTGGCAAGGTTCGTTCCGTTTGTCGCTCTTCCGATCATTCGGGATCCTGGGATGCTGGAGTGCTGGCGGGACGGCCACCGGGCGGGCGCCCTGGCCCCTGCCGACTGCCCTGACCGCCGTCGTTGCGGTCATTTTACTGCAGTCCGGGCAGCGAAAGCCCAGCCGGGCAATGGAAACCCTGCATTGTGACAAATAGTTACGGCAAGCCACTACGAAACAGCAGCTTTGCGCTGCGAATTCAGCCGCCTATCCAGAACATCAGGGCGAGAATGGCCGCGAAATATGCCGCGCCGAGTATGATCACCCCCGTCTCGATCTCCTGGTTACGATCATCGCCGCTCATTGCAATGACGCGAGAGGATCGGGGGCTGCCTCCCAGCCGCCTCCGAGTGCTTTGTAGATAGCGACGACATCGATGTTGAGTTCCGCCTCGGCCAGCGTCACCGTGTCCTCGGCTTCGAGCACGGTGCGTTCGGCATCCAACAGGCGCAGGAAGTCGACCGCGCCTTCGCGGTAGCGGATCCTCGCGAGTTCCGCGGCACGCCGCGATGCGTCCGCCTGTGCAACCAGCGCAGCGAGACGTTTCTGGTCCTGCTCCCAGGCAACGAACGAGTTCTGCGTCTCCTCGAGTGCAAGCAGTACGGTTTTTTCGTACACGGCCAATTGTGCGTCCGCCTGTGCCTCGCTGGCGGCCAACCTGGCCCTGGCGCTGCCAAGGTCGAAAGCAGACCAGGTCAGGGTCGGCGCCACGATCCAGGCGCGCGTGTCGGAGTCGCCGAGCGCGCTCGCGCTGCCCGATACGAATCCGAAAAAACCGGTGATATCGAGCCGCGGATACAGGTCCGCGGTGGCCATGCCTACCCGCGCTGTTTGCGCCGCGAGTGCTCTTTCCGCAGCGCGCACGTCGGGACGGCGTCGCAGCAGCTCGTACGGCTCGCCGATGGCAAATCCGGTTACGCGTGGCGTTACGGGCACCGCGACAAGCTCCGCCTGGAGTGAACCCGGCCGCAGCCCGAGCAGCACGGCCAGCCGGTACGCCGCGGCCCGCTCTGCCGTAATCAACGGCGGCACGGTCGCCTCGGTTTGCATGAGACGCGCGGAGGCGCTCTGCACGTCCAGTTCATCGCCCGCGCCGAGTTCCAGTCGCACCCTGGTGAGGCGCAGCGCCTCCCGCTGGTTGTCCAGGTTTCTCTCCGCGACGGCAAGCCGTTGCTGGGCGCCGCGCAGGTTGAAATATTCCCGCGCGACTTCGGCCGCGACCTGGACCTGCGCGTCCCGCAATTGCGCTTCGGCTGCCTCGGCATCGGCGCGCGCGGCGGAGACCCCGTGGCGCACGCGGCCGAAGAGGTCGAGCTCCCAGCTCGCGTCGAACCCGAGCTCGTAAGCCTCCAGCTCGACCGACTGCGTCGTGCCCTGCAAAGGTGCGTCCTGCTTCTGGTAGCCGCCATGCGCTGTAACCGCCGGCGCGTAATCGAGGCGTGCGTCGCGGAAAAGCGCGCGGGCTTCGCGGACACGCGCGACTGCCATGCGCAGATCGAGATCGCCCTCGAGCGCGCGGCTCACAAGATCATCGAGCACCGGGTCGCCGAACTGACGCCACCACGCTGCCTCGAAGCTGGCTGTATTGAGACTCGCATCCGTTGCGATCGCGATTTCCGCGTCCGCCGTCTGTGGCGCTTCGTACTTCGGGCCGACGGCGCAAGCGGACAGCGTGAGTGACAACAGCAGGGTTGCTGCCGATAAGCTGCGCGCTGTCATTGCATCGGATTTGCCGTTCAGTGTTTTCATCGTGTGCACCGCATTCCGCTCAGGCCGCATCCGGCACGGCATCGCCCGCCGCGCCGGCACGCTGAAAACGCTGCGTCAGGCGGCGAATGACGAGATAGAAGACAGGTGTCAGCAGCAAGCCGAAGATCGTCACGCCTATCATGCCCGCGAATACCGCGAGTCCCATGGCATGTCGCATCTCCGCGCCGGCGCCGCTGGAGAAAACCAGCGGTGTCACACCCATGATGAATGCCAGCGATGTCATGAGTATCGGTCGCAGGCGCAACCTGCAGGCTTCGATGACTGCATCCCAGGCGGACGCCCCACGGGCTTCGCCGTCGCGCGCAAATTCGACGATCAGGATGGCGTTCTTGCACGCGAGGCCGACCAGCACGATGAGGCCGATCTGCGTGAAGATGTTATTGTCGCCTCCGGTCAGCCAGATACCGGCAATCGCAGACAGCAGCACCATCGGCACTATCAGTATTACCGCGAGCGGCAAGCTCCAGCTTTCGTACTGCGCCGACAGCACCAGGAATGCGAGCAGTACGCACAGCGGGAAAACCCAAAGTGCCGTGTTGCCCGAAAGGAGCTGCTGGTAGGTCAACTCGGTCCATTCGAAGCTCAAGCCGTTCGGCAGCTCGCGCGCGGCGAGCTCTGCCATCAGCGCTTCCGCCTGCCCCGAGCTGTATCCGGGCGCCGGCGCGCCGTTGATCTCGGCACTCAGGTAGCCGTTGTAATGCGGAACGAGGTCGGGCCCCGCGCTTTGCTCCAGCGTCACGAAG
>DATICC010000427.1:0-6529 GCA_035457045.1 Woeseiaceae bacterium
CGCATCGCGAAAGCCGGCGTTCCGGTCCTGGTGCTTCGCGCAAGCCTCGCTCATCCATGCATCCAGTCCTGTGGAGCGAACCGTGGCCGCGACTTCGCGCATTTCCTCGGCGCGCCGCGCACCGTGCTCGATGCTGCGGCCGATCATGTACTGCGCAAGCGCTGTCCAGTCCGCCGATTTCAGCAGATCCCGGAGCGAGTCGAGCACTTCGTTTTCGACCCGGTAATGCCTGGCCGCAAGCAGGCTCTCCGCAAGCAGAGCCTCGAGGCCCTTGATGATCACACTGCGGCACATCTTGGTCGCGGATGCCTGCCCTACCTCGGCCGACACCACGCGTGCCCCGCTGAAACCGAGAGCCGCCGCAACCGGCAGGAAGTCCTCTGCATGCGGCCCGCCGAGCAGCATCGGCGACGCGATGCGTTTCGGCGCGATCGGCGACATCACGGCCGCCTCTATGTAACGTCCCCCGGCATCCCCAATAATCTTCGCGCACTCGCGTTTCGTGACGGGCGATACGGAGTTGAGATCGAGCACGAATGCTCCGTGCATGAGCCCCGGCGTTATCGAGCGGCTTGCTGCGACATCCTGCGCCGCGGTAACGGCGGAGATGATGAGCTCCGCGTCGTTTGCGAGTGCCGTCGCTGTTGCGGCGGCGGTGACCGCCTCATGCCTTTTGATCGCAACACCCGGCACGCTGCGGGCATCGAAAAATTGTATGTCGTAGGCGGCGAGCTCCACGTCGGGCGCGGACAGCAGGTCGGCAGCCAAAGTCTCTCCGACTTCACCGAAACCTAGCAGGCCGATTTTCATGCGCCGTTCCAGGCTGATGCCGGCACAAAGACCTGCCCCTGCATGAGCTTCCTTGCCGTGCGCAGCAGCGACGTACGCTCGAGACTCAGCGACTCGCCGTCGATGCGCGCAGCGATGGCGACGGTCAGGTAGCCGGTGGGATGCTCGATGTCCAGGCGATGCGTGCCGGATGCAGGAGTGAAACCCGACACCCGCTGTGCGACCGAGCCGGGGACAAGACAGGCCGCGGCCACGGTGGCGGCACCGAGCACGCCGATGGACTCGTGCACGCGATGGGGAATGAATGTGCGGGTGCCGATCACGCCGCCGGAAAGCGCCGAAGAAACGAGGCACATTTTCGGCACGGTTTTTCTCGCCACGTCACCGAGGTTCATGCGCGGTCCAACAACAAGCCGTATGGATTCGAGACGATCCTTCAGTACCGGGTCCGCCTCCAGCGTTTCGGGGGGTTCGTTGCCGGTCTTGCCGAAGTCCGATGCGCGAAGTATTACCACGGGCATGCCGTTGTCGATGCACGTGACTTCGACGTCGTTGACGCGGTCGCTCGCATTGCCGGTCGGCAAGAGCGCGCCGCAGTTCGAGCCAGCGACGTCTTCGAAATCGAGCATGACCGGCGCGGCCGTTCCCGGCACGCCGTCGATCCTGGCGTCGCCGCCGTAACAGACTTCGCCTTGCGGTGTCCTGATTCGCGCGATCGCAATGCTGCGGGTGTTGACCATGTGTATGCGCACCGCGGTCTCACCGTCCTGCGCGAGTATCAACCCCTGTTCGATGGCAAACGGGCCAACGCCCGCCAGGATGTTGCCGCAGTTCTGGTTGTCGCGAACTTCCGCGGTTTCGACCTGCACCTGCAGGAACAGGTAGTCGATGGCGGCATCGGCGCGCGTGGCCGGACCGATGATTGCCACCTTGCTGGTCAGCGGATGCGCGCCGCCCATGCCGTCGATCTGCCGCGCGTCGGGCGAACCCATGGCTGCGAGCAGCACGCGGTCACGGCCTGCGGTGTCGGCGGGCAGATCGCGGCTCTGGAAATAGAGGCCTTTCGACGTGCCGCCGCGCATCAGCGTGCAGGCAATTCCTTTCTGCTTCATCTACTGGTCGCCCGGGGCGCGTACGTACTGCAGGCCCTTCGCCTTCAGCCGTTCGCGCATGTTGTAGATATCGAGTCCCAGTTCGCCGCGGGCAAAGCGCGCTCGCTTCTCGTTCTCGCTTGTCTCGCGCGCCCGAGCTTTGGCAAGTACGTCCGCTGCCTTCTCGCGCTCGACCACCACGACACCATCATCGTCGGCGACGACCAGGTCGCCGGGCCGTACCCGCGTGCCCGCGCAGACTATGGGCACATTGACGTCGCACAGCGTTTCCTTGACCGTGCCCTGCGCAAACACCGCTTTCGACCACACCGGAAACCGCGCCTCGGTCAGCGCCGCAATGTCGCGCACACCGGCATCGATGATCAGGCCGCGCACGCCGCGCGCCATCAGCGATGTCGCGAGCAGGTCGCCGAAATAACCGTCCTCGCAAGGGCTGGTCGGTGCAACGACCAGCACGTCGCCCGGCTCGCATTGCTCCACGGCGACATGAATCATCCAGTTGTCGCCCGGCGCGACCAGGCAGGTCACGGCGGAGCCGGCGATGTGCGCCGGCCGGTAGATCGGCCGCAGGCAGGATGCCATGAGACCACTGCGGCCCTGCGCCTCGTGCACCGTCGCAACGCCCAGATTCTCATAAGCCCCGGCTATTTCCGCGTCAACCCTGGGGCAGCCAGTCACTACCACTGCCATATAGATGCTCCCGTACGATTCAGCCTGTTGCGGCCCTGCAAATGGCTCGATTGGGCGATTATGTGCTCCTGGCACAGCCATCTCACCCTCGAATACCGTTCCATGTTATAAGATTTCTCTATAAATATGGACAGCGTACCCAACCTTCGCCACCTCTGGGCGGCGGTGGAAATCGCCCGCCGCGGCAGCATCAGCAAGGCGGCAGCGAGCGTGCACCTGTCGCAATCGGCAGTAACCCAGGGGCTGGCTACTCTCGAGGCACTGGCCGGGGAACCCCTATTCGATCGCACGGGCGCCGGGCTCAGCCCCACCGAAGCCGGACAGCGTTTCGTCGCACGCGCAGAGCGCGCCTTGCAGAAACTCCGGGCTATCGACGATGGCAATGACAGCGCGGACATCGCGCCGCGCGTACTCCATGGGGTGGAGCCGTTGCACCGGCAGGTGACGTCAACGCAGTTGCGCGCACTCGTTGCGGTAGTCGAGAACAGCGGCTTCAGTCTCGCGGCTCGCGAACTCGGGCTTTCGCAGCCGAGCGTGCATCGCGCCGCGAGGGAACTGGAGAAGCTTTGCGGCCGCCCCCTCTTTCGCCGGCGCGGCAGCGGCGTCGAGGCGACGCCTGCGGCACGGCAACTCGCGCGATATGCCAGCCTGGCGTTTGCCGAGATTCGCCAGGGCTTCGAGGAAGTCGATGAAATGCACGGCCGCATGCAAAGCCGGCTGGTCGTCGGTTCGCTGCCGCTGGCACGCACCGAACTGGTGCCGGACGCGATCTCGCGCCTCCTTGAGTTGCACCCTTCGGCGCGAGTAAAGGTGGCCGATGGATCCTACGATGAATTGCTGCATGCCCTGCTCAACGGACGCATCGACCTGATCGTTGGTGCGTTGCGCAGGCCGAGTCCGAGCAGGCAGCTGACACAGGAAGCCCTGTTCGACGATGCGCTGTCGATCGTCGTGCGCCGTGAACACCCGCTGTTGAGGCGCGGCACACCGGCTGTCGACGAACTCGCGCAACTCGGCTGGATCGTGCCTCGCGAGGGAACGCCGGCGCGCGACCATTTCAACGCGTACTTCTCTGCACGAGGCATCGAGCCGCCGGCCATGTGCATCGAATGCAGTTCTCTCGTCGCGACACGCGGCCTGTTGATGAAGAGCGACCGTGCTGCGCTGCTGTCGGTGCGGCAGGCGAAAGTCGACATCGAATCCGGGCAACTCGCCGTACTCACCGGACCGCTGCCGGGCACCGAGCGCCCGATCGGGCTCACGTATCGCAAGGACTGGCGGCCGACCGCCGTGCAGGCGGCCTTTGTCGATGCACTGCGCCAGGCTTCGCGCGTCTGACACCGCAGCCGGTGCCGACACCCAAAAAGAGCAGCCTGGGCCAGTATGAATTTCGCTTTCCCAGTCATAACAATGGGATATCGCCTTGACCGCCAAAACGCGACGGGACTATGATGATCAAACCGAACCGTTCGGTAAGGCAGGGGGGCAGGCAAGATGCTCGACGCACGCGGTCAGGCCGATTTCATCGTGGTCCCGGCGCAAGGTTCTTGCCCCTGAACAGCACATTCATTTCACAACAATGCTGTCCTCGAAAAAATCCCAGACCTGTCAGCAAGCCGGTGCGGTATCCGCAACTACCAGGGGGAAGCTATTACCATGGATACGATTGGTAGAAATTTACTGAAGCTGTCCGCAAGCCTGCTCGGCATTTCACTCGCTGCCGGATCGGTCAACGCCCAGGACGAGGCAGAGCAGGGAACACTTGACGAGATCATCGTGACCTCGGAGTTCCGCGAGGCCAGCCTGCAGGAGACGCCCATCGCGATTACCGCGATCACCGGCGACATGCTGGATATCAGGGGCCAGACAAACCTGTACGAGGTGGCCAACCAGTCGCCTAACGTTACACTGAAGCGCGGCGGCCAGGCGCGGTCCGGCATGATTGCCTTCATCCGCGGCGTCGGCCAATACGACTTCATTGCTGCAGTCGAGCCGGGTGTGGGCGTTTATGTGGACGACGTCTACTACGCGCAACTCACCGGCTCCCTCCTGGAGCTGCTGGACGTGGATCGGGTCGAGGTATTGCGCGGCCCGCAAGGCACGCTGGCCGGAAGAAATTCGATCGGCGGCGCTGTCAAGATGTACACGAAACAGCCCGGCGAAGACCACGGCGGTTACCTGCGGGTCGGTTTTGGCAACTACGAGCAGGTCGACTTCCGCGGCGCCGGTGACATGACGCTGATCGAGGACAAGCTGTATGCGCGTGTATCGGGCGCCGGCAAGAGCCGGGATGGCTACGTCAAGGTCCTGGACTACGGCTGCACCCACCCCGGATCCGGTGTCCCGGCCCAACGCTTTGGTAAAGGCTGCGAGATCGGCCGCCAGGGCGAACTGCAGTACGCCACCGGCCGGCTCCAGTTGCGCTGGATTGCAAATGACGACATTGAGATCGGCTTTGACGCCGACTATCTCGACGACAAGTCCGGGATGGCACCAGGCGTCGCAACGTACGCGGACCGCACCGCCATAGAAGCCAATCCGGCAAATGCGACGATCACGCTCGTGAACCCGGCCGACGGAACCGTAACTTATTACCGCGGCCACAACTACGTGCCCTATGGCCCGTACCATAATTCAGGGGACCCAATCAACGATCCGTACGTGACCTACGCAACGGTCTCCGACTTTGGCGATATGTACATGTTGCCCGGTGATCCGGCGGTGACCCGACCCGTCTCGTGGAAACCCTCGGTCATCGAGCCGCGGAACTACATCACCCAGTGGGGTACCGCGCTGACTTTCGACTGGAACATTTCCGACACGATGTCCTTCCATTCCATCTCGTCGTACCGCGAGTATGACGTGCGGTCCACCTGGGACGAGGATGCCTCGCCCGTTGCGTTGAACCAGCTCGACAACCGGCTGGACAACTGGCAGTTCACCCAGGAATTCCGGCTGAACGGCGCGCTCGGTGACAACCTGGACTACACAGTCGGCGCCTTCTACCTCGACCAGAACAGCCATTACGAAGCCCGGGTGACGCTGAACTACGCGATGATCGACTTCATTCACGGTCCGGACCCGACTCCGGCCGACACGAAAGCCGCTTTTGCGCATCTCGCCTGGCACCTCACGGACAATCTCACGGTATCCGGTGGCGTGCGGTATTCCGAGGAGTACAAGGGCTACACCCATCACCGCCACAATCCGGATGGCACCGACATCCCTCCGGGCCCGCCTGGCGTCAATACCAACTGGCGCTTGGCCGGAATCGAGGGCCTGACGGCCGAGTTCGAGGATGAGCGGACCGACTGGCGGCTGGCCGCGAGTTTCGACCTCACCGACAACTCGATGGTGTACGGCAGCGCCTCAACGGGCTACAAGGGCGGCGGTGTCAACCCCCGGCCGTTCTTCCCGGATCAGTTGAAGACTTTCGACTCCGAAGAACTGACGTCCTACGAGCTCGGCTGGAAGTCCGACCTGTTCGACAACACACTGCGCCTGAACGTCGCTGGGTTCTTCACGGAGTACGACAACATTCAGCTGGTTCTCAAGCAGTGCGAAGTGCCGGTATTCGTCGATCCGGACCTTATCGGCCCCCCGTGCCTGAAACCGGCCAACGTGGGCGACGCCGAAATCAAAGGTGTCGAAGTGGAAGCGACGTGGTACCTGACAGACGATTTCCTCGTGGACGTCTCCGCGAGCACCCTGGACTTCGAATACGTCACAGTGGATCCGCTCGCCTTTTCGTCCATTGAAATCGCGCCACTGGACATGATCACCCCGTATACGCCGGAGGACAAATGGAGTCTCGGTGCCCAGTACACGTTCCCGGAAACGGGCCTCGGTAATTTCCTGATCAGGGTGGACGGCAGTTACATGAGCGATATATATACCGACCCCGCCAACAGGAGTGTCAACCAGATCGATGGCTACAC
>DATICC010000428.1:0-2697 GCA_035457045.1 Woeseiaceae bacterium
AGGATGTCGGGCTCAGGGGTACGCCGGCAATCGTGCTGGAGGACGGCTCGCTGATCAGCGGCTACCTGCCGGCACCGCAGCTCGCGGAAGCACTCGCTGCCACCAGCGCGAAATAATCCGGCGATTTTTGCCAGGCGCTCAGTCGTCCGACTGGCGGTTGCGGCGCAGTTCGTGCAGGTGTACGCCGTTGTTGCGTCCGGCGTCTTCGAGGAATTTCTTCAGCGCGAAGCGCCCGCTGCGAAACGCAATCTCGTCCCAGGGAATCTCGTTTTCAGCGAATAGTGCGGCCTCAAGTGTCTCGTCGCCAACGCCAAACCCGCCAATCAATTCCCCAGTGAAGAAAAGATGCACCTGGCCGGCGTCGATCACGTCGACCGAGGCAAACAGCCGTCCGACCCTGACCGTCGCACAAGCCTCCTCCAGTGTTTCCCTGGCGGCGCCTTCGGCAATGGTTTCACCGAGCTCGAGAAAACCTGCCGGCACCGTCCAGAAACCGGCGCGCGGTTCGATTGCCCGGCGGCAAAGAAGAATCTTTCGATCCTGTACCGGCACGCAACCGACCACGATGTTCGGGTTCTGGTAATGCGTCGTATTGCAGTAATCGCAGACCCAGCGATCGCGGCTGTCGCCGGCGGGCTTTCTTCTGGCGACCAGACTGCCGCAACTTGAACAGTATCTCATTGAAAATCGATGGTAGCGCAGCGCATCTGACGGCCTCAATACGGATAACCCCGGCCTGCCGTCCGGGCTTGCGGGGTGCAAGTGGTGCCGGGAGGGAGAATCGAACTCCCACTTTGTTGCCAAAACCGGATTTTGAGTCCGGCGCGTCTACCAGTTCCGCCATCCCGGCAGGGTGTGAGGCGCGGGACCGGAAAATCGTCCGGGGCCCGCCGCGAGGGCTGCCAAGTATAGGTGGCGCATCGCGAGGATGCCACACCGGCCGAAGATTGCGACCCTTTGGCGTGGGACTGCATCTAAGATGCGGACTATGAGTAAATTCGTCGATATCCAGATCGACCCGGGCATCGTGCGGTTGGCAGCCCGCGGCGATTCGAGGGCGCACGAGATCATTTATCGCACCTTCGGTACGCCGGTGTATTCCATCTGTTTGCGATTCACTCGCGTCCCGGCCCAGGCCGAAGACCTGCTGCAGGAAACTTTCATCGAAGTCATCCGCAGCATACGCAGTTTTCGAGGTGATGCGCCGCTCGGTGCCTGGATAAGGCGTATCGCCGTAACGAAGTCGCTGATGTACCTTCGGTCCGCCTGGCACAGCCGGGGCCAGAGCCTGGACGATGACTTTGACGAGACCGTTGCGGTCCAGGCGGAAGGACACTCGGAGTTCTCGTCGCCGGATGAAGCGATGGATCTGGATACGGCACTTGCGAATCTGCCGGCGATCAGCCGCACCGTCGTGTGGCTGCATGACGTCGAGGGATTCACGCACAAGGAAATCGCCGACCTCATGGGCAAAACCGAAAGCTTCTCCAAGTCGCAATTGTCACGAGCCTATCAGCGTTTGCGCCCGTTGCTCGACGGAGGAGCGCGCATCGACGCGGCAGACGATGCCGCATTCGGTTCGTGCAATGCGACGAATTAGACAGCAGGCGAATCTTTATGACCGATGACACGAAATTACAGGACGACCCGATGATTTGTGGACTCAACATGGCGCATCGCGATTTGTTGCAGCGGAAGCTCCGGGAACTCCCGGATACCCCGCCGCCGCGTGCCGTCTGGCAACGGATCGAAGCGCAGGCCAGGGCCGAAGGATTGTTCGCCGCCAGGCGCCTGGGCCAGCCGATGAAGTGGCTGGCTGGCGCAGCGATTGCCGCCGCGGTCGCCCTGTTCGCATTGCGGCTGCCGCTGGCGCCGGAGGCGGAGGTACCGGGCAATGTATTCTCCACGGAGCCGCCGTACCAGGAAGCGACGGGCGAGTCGGCAAGCGTCAATCAGCTGCGCGCGGTGAATGCGTTGATGGTGCGCTCACGTGAACTCGAGAGCGACTTGCGCGCCTTGCCGGAGCAGCCGCAACTGGTTCAGGCCGGCACGGCGGCGACCATCCTGGATCTCGAAGACCGGATCGCCGCGATAGACCTGATATTGAATGATTCGGGTGGTCATCTGACTGCGGCACAGAGCGAAGCGTACTGGCGCGAACGGGTGCGGCTCATGAATTCGCTGGTGCGATTGCGCTATGCGCAGGCACAGCGCAGTTCGTTCTGAACCAAATTGACAAATGGAATCGGGCGGCGCGGCCATCCAATCCCGCCGCCGAGGAGAGTAGAGATGGGTAACAGCGCGAAATCACTGTTGGCACTGGCGGCAATTCTGCTGGCCGGGCCGGCGTTGGCACAACAGTCAATGACGCAGGCGGATGCAGAAGGACGCGAGGCCGAACTCCGGCAGGAGCAGGCGGAGATCGAGGAACGCATGCGCGAGGCGGAGCAACAGCTGGCGGAGGCCGCGCGGCAGATCGCGGAGCTGAGTTCGAGGCAGTTGCCGCGCGTTGCACAATTCAATCAGAAGATCCACGTCGAACAACGGCCGCGGCTTGGCGTGACTATTGGCAGCGACGAGCCGGGGCCGGTACCGGGTGTGCAGATCCAGGGCGTGTCGCCGGGCGGTGCCGCGGATGATGCCGGACTGCGCGCAGGCGACACCATAACCGCCATCAACGGCGAGTCGATGACCGCG
>DATICC010000429.1:0-6295 GCA_035457045.1 Woeseiaceae bacterium
AGCAGAGCACCGTCGATGTCATCTCCGGTGCTCCCGAAACCAAGACCACACGCAAAAGCGGCACGGCTTTCGACCTGTTCCGCTACGATTATGAGGAAATGAACGACCCGGACACGGTGGAGGTGAGTACGTCGGTTGTTGTCGTCTGCGAACTCTATGCTGCAAGGGACCAGAAGAAGATCTGGGCCATCGAATCGGCCGCGTCGAGCACGGACGGAACAGGCGTACTGATCGACAAGGAAGTTGAAACGATCATCGAATACCTGAAGAAGGACAGGCTGATCGGTGGCTGAGCCGCACGCGGCTGCCTTCCGCCTTCGGGCTATCCGTGCAGCGGGTCCCCTCGCATTCCTCTTTGCAATGGCGGTACTCGCGGCTTGTACACAGGGTCCGGTCGAACTGCGGCTGGTGGCTCCGAGTCTTCCCGTCGACCGGTTGATTGCCGACGAACTGCTGCGTGCCTTCGATGGCAATGAGCACATCCGGCTGACCCTGGTACCGCACACCGACCAGAACGCAACGTCGTCGGAGTTGCTCGAGCGCGGCGACGGGGAACTCGCGCTGGTGTCGAACAACGAAAGCTATCGCAAGGGCGTTGAAACCGTCATTCCGCTCTACCAGACCGTGTTGCACATAGCGTATCGCAGCAATTTCCAACCGGTGGATGCCACCGACCTGCTGATCGGAACGACGGTTTTTGCCGGCGGAGAGGATTCGGCATCACGGCGTATGCTCATGGAAGCGGCCGGGCGACTGGGAATTCGTGCCGACAGTATCCGGTTCGTCGATTCGGAGACCCTGCATCCCGATGTCATCGTGTTGTTTGCGCCGGTCCTGCCCGAGCTCATGCGCGAATTCCACGATTACAAGCTGTTCAGCATGGGCACACCGGACCAGCTCGGCCACGGTTCCCAGGTGGAATCGGTGAACCTGCTGCGCCCGCAGTTCCGCCCGATCATCCTGCCGGCGAACCTATACCCCGGGATCAACAGCGAACCGATTGTGACGATCGCCGTCGATAAACTGCTGGTGGTGCGCAGCGACGTACCGAAGGCCGTGGTGTACCACCTCGTCAGCGAAATATTGCGCCTGAAGCCAGCGCTGTCTGCCGAGCAACCGGGCCTGTTCCACAAACTGAGCGGCGACTTCGACGCTTCGGGTTCGACCTTCGTCGTCCATCCCGGCGCCCAGGCATATATCGAACGTAATGCGCCGTCGGCTTACGAGCGTTACTCCGGGGTTGCGGAAGTTGCGATAACCGTCCTCGTGGGACTGGTCAGCGGCATCTTTGCCATCGTCAGGATTTACAGGATCAAGCGCAAGAACCGCATCGACACCTTCTATCAGCGCGCTATTGCCATTCGCAGATCCGTGGCCGACACGAAGGACCCTGCTGCACGATCGCGGGCGCTCACCGAGATCCGGCAGCTGCAGGACAGCGCTTTCGATCAGCTGGTGGACGAGAGACTTGCGGCCGACGAGAGCTTTCGCATTTTCATCACGCTGAGCAACGACATCATAGCCGACTTGCGTTGACGGGCTCGCGCTGTGGACTTGCGCTGTAGGAGCCTGCAGTGCAGGCGACGCGATGATAGGAATCGTACTTAACGCCGGCGCCGCCGCGCCATGCCTTTCTCGCTCAGAAAAAATTCCAATTCGCTCGAAAGGCATGCCACCGCGTCGCCAGCTGGAATCGTGCCAGCATCAGGACGTCGCCTGCACTGCAGGCTCCTACAGCGCAAGCCCGCGAACTGTTGCAAGCAAGACGCTGGTACCGCCACCAGGAAGAAAATAGGCCCGGCACCGTTTTTCTACGAGAAAATCGGTTCGACCCCTTTATTCAATGCCGGTACCATTTTCTCAGAAGTGAGCACTGACGAAAATTATGGGGCCGTGCTGCCGAACGTCCACAGTTCCGTTGACGTCGGCATTGCTCGAATCAAGATGCAACGAGTAGTAGTTGTAGCCTATGCCTGCGCTTCCCCATTCGCCCAGCAACCTCTGCAAGCCGAGATACACGAAGTTCAGCGAGCCGTCGTAACTGTCAAAGTCCATGCGAAAGATCTGCACTTTCGCATCCAGCCGAAACTTGTTACCGAGATGCACGCCGCCGAAGGCTCCGATCACCGGGAGCGGAGTCGACAGTTTCGATTGTTCGCCGTCAATCGTGTCTGTGGCAAGGATTTCGGTCTTGTAGCGGGTGAGGTGCATGCCGGCCATGACACCCAGCTCCTTCTGCGAATCGTTCATCAGGGAATATGCGTATGCGAGTCTTGTAACTCGCACCGACGACTCCGAGGCTACGGTCGTGCCGGTGCTGACGACCTGACCACCGATGCGTACGTCGGCAGTCAACTCCGCCGACGCCCGGCGGCTCAGTTCGAAATAGCTCGCCTCGAACCGATGGTACAGGCCGACGCGGGCGATCGCGTCAAATTGCCACACCGTCTTCTCTTCCTCGAGGCCGAGCGTGTCTTCCCCATCGACCTCGTCGGAAGGGCTTCCATCACCGGATTCGCGAAAGAAGCGGCTGTCTATGTTGTTGCGGTAGGCCCCGACCTGGAATTCGAAGCGCGGCATACGAATGGCTTCGCCACTGTAGGTACGCGGCTGGAAGATATCCGCGTTGTAGGCGAGGCCGACGTTGAACGACCAGAGCCGGTCTTCTTCGACTATCGGACTGTTCCGGATCGAGGATCCGAGCCATTCCGAGCTGACATGCCCTGTGAGTAACCATCGTTCGCTGATGGCGTAGCCGGCGCGAAATTGCGCAACGATGTTGTTGCTCGCGCCTGCCAGGTAGGCTTCCCGGGTCGGCGTCGCTTCGTCGGCCGACACGCCGTAATAATAATCGTTGTAGTCGGCGTCCTGGTGCACCAGCTTCACGTAAGGCACAAGGTACCCCCACGAAAACTCGGCCGGAAACGACAGCGTAAACTCGTTCTTCATTCCCTCGGCACGATTGAGCAGGTCCATGTAAAGCTTGTATTCGAGGTGTAACGGCCAGCCCCGCCAGCCGACCAGTGGACCGGCTTCGATAGTCCACTGGCGTTCCTCGAGTCCCTGCAGCGCTACGGAGTCCGTGTTGCCGAAGCCGCCGGCATTCATGCGCCCTACCGCGCCGAGTACCCAGACGTCATTGGAAACCCAGCGCACTCCCAGATCTCCGTCGTTGATCAACAGCCAGTCGTCGGTGAACGCCGCATTGCGAAAACTGCTCAGGTAGGGGTAGCCCCAGGTACTGTTATCGTCGTCGACATACGGACTCTGGCTGGTGGTCACCGCCAGCCCGAGCGCGTAATTGTTGAGATCGTAGTTGCGGATATAGTCCATGATCCCGGCCGCGACCGCGGACCGTGATGTCAGCATCAGCGCCAGCACGGCCGCCAGGGTTCGCCTCATGCTGAATTGGAGAGGACCAGTCTGGCTGCCGCCAGGTCCTCGAGTGCCGTGCCGACCGATTTGAAGAGTGTGATCGCCTCGGCCGATGAACGCCCGGCATGCTCACCACGCACCAATGCCGCAAGGTCGGCCCGTATGTCCGTTTGCGCCAGCTTGCCGGCGCGGATTGCCTGCACGATCTCGCCGGCCTCCGTTGTTGCTCCGGCGTGTGTATCGACGAACAATTCCGAGCGCAACACCGCTTCCGTATCCGCCTCGCGCATCTCCGGCGTGAAGGATCCGACGAGATCGACATGCTGGCCCGCTTGCAGCCACTCGCCATGCAGCAGCGGTTCCTTTGCCAGCGTCGCGCAACTTATGATGTCCGACCGTTGCACAGCCTCTTCCAGGTTTTCGACGGCCGCAACATCCGCTACGGCATCACGCATCTCATCGGCGAGCGCTTTCGCTGCATCGATGCGTCGCCCCCACAGCAGCAGTTTCGAGATCGGTCGCACGGTCGCGTGCGCGAGTATCATGTGCGGCGCCAGTTTGCCCGTACCTATCATCAACAAGGTGCGCGAATCCGGCCGGGACAGGTACTTCGATGCCAGTGCAGAGGCCGCAGCGGTCCGGCGCAATGTCAGCTCCGTACCATCGAGTATGCCGCGTGGCGCCCCGGTATTCGCGTCCATGATCACATACGTCGCACGCACCGCAGCCATGCCGTGCAATTCGTTATCGGGGAAAACGGTCACGATCTTCACGCCGAGGAACTCGCCGCTGGCCCAGGCCGGCATCAAAAGCAAACTGCCACTCGTTGCGTTCGGTACCGCAACCGGGTAATGCGAGCGTTGCGGGACTGTCGCGCCTTCCCTGAAAGCATCTTCGATCGCTTCGATCAGCTGATCGTACGGCAGGGAGGTGGCAACATTGTCGGCATTGAAAACGCGCATTGTCGACACACTCTGTGATGGCAAGGTCCGGACGGTGGCCCGCGATATCGATCACGAACGCGGGTCCGGCGCTATAATCGCAACAGACCACCCCGCGCACAACAACAAGGAGAAAGTCGATGGTCATGCTATCAGCCGGAATTCTGCTTTGGGCGGTGGTACACCTGATACCCGGCCCCGGGCAGACGATCCGGCAGAAGGTCATCGCCGGCATCGGCGAAAAGCCGTACAAAGCGGCCTTTTCACTGGCGCTTTTCCTGGCGCTGGCGCTGATCATCCTTGGCTGGCGCTCGGCCCCGCTCGTGCCTGTCTATGTGCCCCCGGGGTGGGGCGGCATCGCCGCCATCCTGCTGATGCCGATTGCTGTTTTCCTGTTCGCGGCCTCGCATGCGCGAACACGGCTGAAACGGTACATACGCCACCCGCAGCTTTCCGCCGTCGTGGCGTGGTCGGTGGCGCACCTGCTTGCCAACGGCGACACCAGGTCGCTTTTGCTTTTCGGCGGACTCGGTGCCTGGGCCTTGCTGGAAATCGCGGTCATCAACAGCCGCGAAGGTCCGTGGGTCAGGCCGCTGGCACCGCCGGTCGCCAACGAAGTCCGGCTGCTGGTCATCGCGATCGTCGTTTTCGCCGTACTCGTATTTCTGCACCCGAAATTCGCCGGCGTCGCCGCTCTGCAGCTCTGAGCAAAGGTGACGCTCAAACGCAAACTCGGCCTGCCCGCCGTGCTGGCTGTAGTCATGGGAGATATGATCGGGTCCGGAATCTTTTTCACTCCGGGAGAGCTTGCGGCAGTGGCGACCACGGAGTGGCAAGTCTACTTTTTCTGGGCACTCTGCGGATTCATCACCTTTTGCGGGGCGATCACGCTCGCTGAAATATCGTCTTTGCTGCCGCGTGCTGGTGTCAGCTACCACGCGTTGACCGAAGCTTATGGCCCTTTCGCGGGGTTCATGCAGGCATGGATGATGGTGCTGGTCAGCGGGCCCGGCGCCATCGCCGGGGTTGCCATACTCTTTGGCGAGCTCGTCAACAACGCGCTCGGCAGTCAATCCGGAAACGCACAGATCGCGTGGGCAAGCGCCGCGATCCTGTTCTTCGCCGTGATCAACCTGCGTGGCGCCGAATGGGGAGGGCGTACGCAGATCGTACTGACCGCTGCAAAGATCGTCGGCCTGCTGGCGCTGGTTGGCGGCGGAATCCTGCTTGCAGCGCCCGCCGGCACGGAATCAGTCGCGCAAGACGGCAGCGGACAGGGATTCGCCGGTTTCGTACGTTTCGTCGGGCTCGGCATCGCCATCGTGCTGTTCACGTACGATGGCTGGATCGACGCCTCCAATGTGGCCGGCGAGGTGCAGAATCCGAACCGGAACTTTCCCATTGCCATGGGTGTCGGGGTGATTTGCATCACCCTGATCTACCTGCTCGTGAACTACGCGTTTCTAAGGGTATTGCCTTTGGAGGAGATGCAGGCGGAGCCGGCACAGGTTGCCAGCCGTGTGGCCGAAGCCGCTTTCGGCAGCGCCGGCGGCATAGCACTGAATGTACTGATCTGGGTCTCCATCTTCGGCGCGCTTGGCGGCCTGGTAATGACCTTGCCGCGCCTGTTTTTCGCGGCAGCTTCCGAGTATCGGGACCGTGCAATCGGCACGATTGCATCGCCATTCTTTCGGGCGTTGTCCTGGCTCACGCCGAAAACAGCGGTGCCCGCCGGAGCAATACTCTTTGGCGCCGCCATGGCAATCTTCGCGCTGCTGTTCTTCGGTTCCTTTTCCAGGATCGTTACGTTTTTTGTCGTGCCCTTCCAGTTCATGAACATACTGATGGTCGCCTCGATCTTTCGCCTGCGGGCCCGCTACTCAACCGCGGATTCCTTTCGCCTGCCCGGCTACCCGGTGGTGCCCTGTATTTTCATCGCCGTCATGGCCCTGTTCCTCATCGCCGCGCTCTATTACAAC
>DATICC010000430.1:0-3968 GCA_035457045.1 Woeseiaceae bacterium
TCACAGGCCTCCCCCCGACTGCCGTGCTGTAACAACGCAACCAACGTTTCGGCCGGAGCACGCACTGTCCGCCGACTCCCGGGACAGTTGCCGGGCGGGTCGTTTGTGGGAATTAAGCGGACCGCAGGGAGCCATCCCACAAATGACCCGCCCGGTGACTGTCCTGCGCTAAATTATGGGACAGCAGTGGTCCGACCCCTGTTTGCTAGCGACGTGACGGCGGCGCGGACAGGCACCGTCCGTCCGGCAGGTTATTCGTTGTCATTGGTCGGCCGATTGGGGCGCGATCCGACGATGTCGAAGACGACACCGGCGAGTGCATTCATGCGCGTCACACGGAAGATAACCTGGCCCAGGGAAATCTCGCGCACGGGTCGAACTTCGCGGAGTTTCGGCGTGAGCAGGATCACGACCGCGCCTCGAACCAGCGTCGACACGACGAACACGCCGTAAAGCGGGCTCAGCCAGCTGAAAGTCTTGTCGAATAGCGTCACTTCCGTCGGCATGATCGTCCCGAGGTAACCGCCGAGGACGGCCCCGCTGAAGATGCCGACACTTGCCAGCACGTTGTGCACGGCGAGATACGTTGCGCGCCGGTTCGGACTGATGAGATCGTAAATGAAATTGCTCGCGCTAAGACTGAACCCGGCCCATGAGAAGCCGCTAAGTGCTTGAATTGCAATGAGATACCAAACGCTCGTCGAAAACGTCCAGAGGATGGGCATGAGCGGAATGAACAGGCCGGTGACCACCAGGATCCGCCGATTACCGAACACGTCGCTGATCCGGCCCCACTGCGACAAGGTGAGGAATTGCGCGAAGATGGCCGTGCCGCTGTTGACCGTGAACGCGAGATAGGAGAATTCGAGATCGCGCAGCATGTAGACGGTGAAGAACGGGGACGCAATCGCAACGGAAAACTGCATGAGTGCGAAAAACAGGGAGAAGCGCACGGCGTTCGACTGCCGCAAGCGTTCCCACCAGTCGCGACCGACGGGAAACTCCAGCGCCGCAACGTGACCGGAAGGGTCGTGCATGCGCGACAGGTGATAAATGGAGATGAGGCGCGCAACGATCGCCGTGCAGAACAGGCTGATGAACCCGTAAAGCGTCTGGCCTCGCCCCGTGAAGTAGTGCAGTACCAGGCCGCCGCACATCAGCGCCGTGAATGTCATCGCGGTAATCAGCCGCGTGCGCTGGGCGAAGAACCGGCCGCGTTTGCGCGGCGGAACGATGTCGCCGAGCAGGCTGCTCCATTGCGGAGTGGTGAGATGGGCACCACCGTGATACAGAACCACCGAAGCGATCAGCAGCGGCACGGCATGCTCGGGAAACAGCAACGGCAGCCCGAGTATGGGCAGCCAGGCGAAGGCCTGGATGCCGGCCCCGGCGAGGATGATCGCTTTGCGCCGGCCGGTGACGCGACCTATCCATGCCGAAACCAGTTGTATCAGCGAGGCGAGCATGGGCGGAAGCGATGCCAGCAGGCCGATCTGCGGCGTACTCGCTTTGAGAAACAGCGCGAAGGCGGACAGGTAGGTTTCGCCGACCCCGGTCATTGCCGCAAAGGCTGTTGCATCCTTCAGCGAGTGCTGCAGCGATCGTTCCGTAGCGGGGTCGTTCGAAAAGACGGGCATTTGGAAATCGGGCCAGGCGAAATCAGGGGCGCCAATCATCGGGGCTGGCGCTACGGAAATCCATCGGTTGCGCCACACTTTGCCCGCGCTAGCTCTCCCGCAGATAGCCCCAGGAATGCAACTTGTCGTGATCCTCGAACCAGCGGTCTCCGATGTCCTTGCGGTAGTACATGTTCGGTATCAGGATGTTTTTCACCCGCTGATAGGCCTGCGCCTGTGCCTGTTTCACCGAAATGCCCATGCCCGTGACGATCAGGACCACGCCGCTGTGCCCGGTGATCAGCCACTCACCCTTGACCAGCTTGACGTCCTCGATGTGGATGCCGTCGTAGTTCGGTTTGCGGAAGATGACCACGCGGTCCTTCGAATTGGCTTCGAAGGTCTTGGGGTCGTTGTACGGGAAGGGCGGCACCACAACTCTCAGGCCGATCTGAAAGCCGCGTTTGGTCTTGAAATCCTTCAGCGATCCGTCCGCCATGCCCGACAGGAAGTCGGCGACCGGCATCGAGAGGCCTTCGGCCTGGATGCTGATGCTCGGATAACCGAAGCGCGCGGTGAACTCGAGCGGATAGATGCCCTGGCCGTTGACGATGCAATTGACGTCCATGTACCCGACGTAGCGTTCCTCGGCCAACCGGTCCTTCAGTTTTGCCAGGGTTGCTGCAAACAGCTTGTTGGGCTCGCTCCAGTACATGGCGGTGCCCATCTCGCCGGTCGCCGGCCCGATATCGCCCGGGAACAGCAGCTTGTGCTCGAAATTCACGTTGATCGGCATCATGAAGTCGCTGCCGTTGAAAAACGCACCGACCGCAACCTCGACGCCGCGCACGCGCCGCTGCAGCTGGAACACCTTGATCGTATCCGCGTACACCGCTTTATACGATTGCAGAACGTGGATGACATCCATGCCGTCGTCTTCCTGGCCGACGAACAGCAGTCGCTTGATGTTCTGTGCCTCGCCGCTCGGTTTGATCACATAGGGCGCGGGATTCTTGCCGACGTAGGCAATGGCTGAATCGAAGTCGGTGAACTCCTGGAACGGGATGATCGAGACGCCGTGGCGCTTGAGTTCCTGCTGGCCGAAAGTGCGGTCGTCCTCGAGCCTGTCGGTGTAAGGTGTGCCGCCGATGACGTTCTTGCCCGAGTCCCGCAGCGCCTTGGCCTTGGCGCCCTGGCCGAGGACGTCGTCGAAGACGATGACATCCGCCCAGTCGACATGCGATTCCCAGTCGTCGACCTTGGGCACGAAACCATCGCCGATTGCACGCTCCGTCTCGTTTTCTATGTAATAGCGGACCTTGTGGCCTTCCTTGACGACCTGCCAGGCGATATCGCTGATCAGGGCATCGATGGATACGAACAGGAATTTCTTGGTCTGGTTGGCCAGGATCATTCTCCACGCAGGCGGTGCCTGACGAAGCTCCGGAGACAACCTTAGCAGTTTTCGACCGCCATCTGAAAAGCGCCCGGGCCGACTCCGGCATCCGCGGCAATTATTTGTTCAGGATACTGCATACAAAGGACCGGAAGCGGGTCAAACTGCCCGGGGTCCGACGATCGGGTGGTCACATGAAAGCGCCGTTGACAGGCCCACTGGTACTGCTGCTCGGAACGGTTCTGCTCGCCGTTACGGCCCGGGCTTACGAGATCCGTACGCTGGAGACCAGCCGTGCAGACAAGCGCTACTCGGTCACCATGGCTGCCGTTATCGATCTGCCGGTCGATGAGGTGTACAGGCGCTTGACGGATTTCAACCAGCTGACTCAGTTGTCCCCGTATGTCGAAGAGAGCCGTCAGCTCGATCCGGACGAGGCCGGCGAGGTCATCGTCTATACCCGCATTCGCGCCTGCGTCATGTTCGTCTGCAAGACGGTGCGAATATTCGAGGCAGTCACCTACCCGGCGCGGTACCAGATTGTTGCGACGGTCATACCGGCACGAAGCGAGCTGGCCTATGGCCAGTCACGCTGGACGCTCAGTCCGGAGGGCAGGGGGACTTTGTTGCAATACGAATCGGAACTCGAGCCCGGCTTCGATATGTTTCCCCTAATCGGGCCAGCCGCGGCGCGCTACAGCCTGAAGAAGCAGGCAAAGCAGTTCCTCGAGGGATTGGAGGAACACCGATAAGGGCGAAAAAAGGTGCCGGGTTTATTTAGCGACTGAGCAGGGCACGGCAGCCGGGGGGAGGCCTGTGACGGGATGGCTCCCTGCGGTCCGCTTAATTCCCATCACAGGCCCCCCCGGCTGCCGTGCTGAAACAGCGCGACCGGGGTTTCGGCCGGAGCACGCACTTTCCGCCGACTCGCAGGACAGTTGCCGGGCTGGTCGTTT
>DATICC010000431.1:0-14214 GCA_035457045.1 Woeseiaceae bacterium
TCATCGGCGATGAAAACGATGCCGTGTTCATCGCAGATACTGCGTAGCGTCTGCAGGAAGGATGCCGGCGCCGCATAGAAGCCGCCCTCGCCCTGTACCGGTTCGATGATCATCGCGGCGATGCGCGACGGTTCGATGTCGGACTTGAACAGCGCATCCAGTGCCTTCAGCGACGCTTCGGCCGTCTTGCCGTGATACTCGATCGGGTACGGAATATGGTAAACGTCCGGCGGGAACGGGCCGAAACCTGCCTTGTAGAGTGCCACCTTGCCGGTCAGCGCCATGCCCATCATGGTGCGGCCGTGGAACGCGCCGGAGAATGCAATGACCCCGGTGCGACGCGTATGGAAACGCGCGATCTTGATGGCGTTTTCCACGGCCTCGACGCCGGTGGTGAGGAACAGGGTCTTTTTCGGCGTGGTGCCGGGCGCCAGCTGGTTCAGCCTTTCGGCCAGCCGTATGTAAACTTCATAGGGCGTCACCTGGAAACACGGGTGACAGAACTTTTCCAGCTGGTCCCGTACGGCGGCGATGACCTTCGGGTGATTGTGGCCGACGTTGTTGACGGCAATGCCCGTCGCCAGGTCGATGTAGCGATTTCCCTCGACGTCCCAGATTTCGGCGCCCAGCGCTTTCTGTGCGAAAACAGTGTGTTGCGTGCCCACGCCCCGGGCCACGGCGGCATGCCGCCGATCCAGTAATTGCTTGTTCGTGCTCATCGGAAAATTCCTTGCGTCGCTGCCGGCGGCCTGCCCCTGTCGTCCTGTTATGCTACTTGCCCCGGGTGGCGCTTGTCATCCGGACCGCGACGAATCCAGCCTTTCCCGTTGCCCCTTGCGGCGACCGCTACGGCCGCGATTACGTTATTATTCGCGGCCGCACGGTTTGAGGAGCTCACGATGCGCGAAATGCTGCAATTCTATATTGATGGACGCTGGGTCGACCCGGTCGAGCCCCATCCTTTCGATGTCATCAATCCGGCGACCGGGGAAGTGTGTGGGCGAATCAGCCTCGGCACGATCAGGGACGTCGATATTGCGGTCACCGCTGCCTGCAAAGCGCAGGATCGTTATGCACAGACCACGCGGCAGCAGCGCATCGAACTGCTCGACGCCATCCTTGTCGAGTTCAAGAAACGCCACGATGACGTCGCAAAAGCAATCATGGAGGAAATGGGCGCGCCGTGGTCGCTCGCCCGCGATGCGCAGGCAGCCAGCGGTCCGCAACACATAAAAGCGGCGCGCGATGCACTGAAGGACTACGTATTCGAGGAGCGGCACGGCACGACGCTCATCGTAAAAGAGCCGATCGGTCCCTGCGCGCTCATTACCCCGTGGAACTGGCCGATGAACCAGATCGCCTGCAAGGTCGCACCGGCCCTGGCAGCCGGCTGCACAATGGTGCTGAAACCAAGTGAAATCGCACCGTTCGACGCGATGATCTTTGCCGAAATCCTGCATGCGGCCGGCGTCCCCGCCGGCGTGTTCAATCTTGTCAACGGCGATGGCGCCGGCGTCGGTGCGGCGCTCAGCAGCCACCCCGGCATAGCGATGGTGTCGTTCACCGGCTCGACCCGTGCCGGCGTGGCCGTGGCACAGAACGCGGCCCCGACCGTCAAGCGTGTCGCGCAGGAGCTGGGCGGAAAATCGGCGAACATCATCCTCGAAGATGCGGATCTCGAGAAGGCTGTGTCCAAAGGCGCGGCCGAGTGTTTCGAGAACACCGGTCAATCCTGCAACGCGCCGACGCGCATGCTGGTACCGCGCAGCCGCCTCGCGGAAGCGACGGCGATCGCCGTGCGCACGGCCGAAGCCGTGAAAACAGGGGACCCGACCGACGAAAAGACCGACATGGGCCCGGTGGTCTCCGAGTTGCAATGGAACAAGGTGCAGAAGCTGATCCAGAAGGGTATCGATGAGGGCGCCACGCTTGCGACCGGTGGTACCGGGCGGCCTGCCGGGTTGAAGCGCGGCTATTTCGTGAAACCAACGGTGTTTACCGACGTCAATAACCAGATGACCATTGCGCGTGAGGAAATTTTTGGCCCGGTGCTGTCGATCATCCCCTACGACAGCGAGGAAGACGCTGTACGCATCGCCAACGACACGCCCTACGGCTTGTCGGGTTACGTCAGTTCGGGCAGCCTCGAACGGGCACGCCGGATTGCGAGCCGGCTGCGGACCGGCATGGTGCACATCAATAACGCGTCGCTGGATTCCATGGCGCCTTTCGGCGGCTACAAGCAATCCGGAAACGGCCGCGAGTGGGGTCCGCGCGGAATCGACGAGTTCCTCGAGGTCAAATCGGTCTACGGCTACGAGGCGCGCAAGGCGGGATAGCGGACAATGCAACGAGGCGACAGTATATTGAGAAATTCCAGGTCATTGTTCGTGGCGGCGCTCGTGGTGCTGTCAGTTTGCGCCTGCACTGAGACAAACCTTCCGGTCGCTACCGGCAAAGGCAATCTGCGTGGCGTAAACGCCATCATTACTTCGCCGGAGGTCGCGTTCCTCATCGAGGAGCGTGTGCTGGGTGCCATTTCGTACAAGCAAGGCACATCGACCCGGTTCGACAACCTTTCCTACAACGTGAATTTCGACGTGATTCTGGCCGGCGATACCACGCGTACACGAATCGCGACGGATGCTGTTACCGTCGTTGCCAATACGGAATACGTCTTCGCCCTCACGGGCACGCTGGCCGCTCCCACTCTGTTACGATTCGAATACGCGGAGCGGCAATGGACCGGCAACGAGACAGTATTCGAAGGCCGGGTATTGCATCTTGCGGCAACTGCGGCGCAACTCGACGTTTATTTCTCCGCCCCCGCCACGGTACCGGTCATCGGCGATCGCCGCGCGGCAGTATCTTTCGGTGAACTTACGCCCGCATTCGAACAGGCCGCCGGCGACTACGAGCTGGTGCTGACTGCGCACGACGACCCGAACACCATCCTGTATCGCTCACGCGCCGTATCGCAGGCGGGCGGATCGACCCTGATATACAGCGTGTTCGATCCCGACCCGTCGATTACCGGCAACCTGGGCGTGCGGGTGATGGGCGCCGGCAGCGCTAGTGCGGAACTTGCGGATGACAATATCCCGCCGACGATCCGGCTGATGCATGGTTCGCTCGCAACCGGCAACGTCGACCTCTATGCGAACGACGACTTTACCGCACCCATACTTGCCGACGTCGCTTTCGGGGCAATCACTCCGGAAATCGATTTCCCCCTGACGACTACGCCACTGACTTTCACCCCGGCCGGGGATACCGGCGTGCTGCTGCTGGAAGACGAACTCACGGTATTGCCAGGCACGCGCAACACGATGTTCCTGGTGGGCGCCGCCGGGGAACTGGACATCATTGCGTTCCAGGACGATCACCGACCGGTGGAAACCACCGGACGCCTGCGCCTCGCCCACCTGGCCGACAATGCGGCGATCGTCGATCTCTATATCTTCCCGACAGGCGAGGACATCGAGGACAATTTCCCGCGTTTCGTCCGCTTGCCGTTCAGGGCCAGCACCGGCTATGCAAACCTCGGCGAGGGCAGTTACCAGGTCGCGATTACGCTGCCGGGCGAAAAGGAGATCATTGGCGGGCCGCTGACGCTCGATCTCGCGCTCGGGGACGTGGTCGAGCTCGCGGTCCTCGATACCCCGGACCCGAACGTGTTCGACGTGGTTCTCTACGACAACTGAGCGCCGTCCATGGTCCGGCCGGGGTCAACCCGCCGGACCTTGCACTCTCCGGCCACGTTCGTACCAGGCCTTCGTCGCTCCGACGATGCGCACGACGCTCAGCATCACCGGCACCTCGATCAGCACGCCTACCACCGTGGCCAGTGCCGCCCCCGAATCCAGGCCGAACAGGCTGATCGCCGCGGCCACGGCAAGCTCGAAGAAATTGCTCGCCCCGATCAGTGCGGACGGTGCGGCGACGCAGTGAGCCTCGCCGGCGGCGCGATTCAGCAGGTAGGCCAGGCCGGAATTGAAATAGACCTGGATCAGGATCGGCACCGCCAGCATTGCGATGACCAGTGGCTGCTCGAGGATTCGTTCGCCCTGGAAACCGAAAAGGAGTACGAGGGTCAGCAGCAGCGCAACAAGCGATACCGGCTGCAGGGTCCCGAGCAATCTCTTGAGTCGCAGCTCCCCGCCCGTCGCCAGCACCCGGCGGCGTATCCACTGCGCGATGATGACCGGCACGACTATATAGAGCAGCACGGACAGCAGCAGGGTGTTCCAGGGCACGGTAATCGCCGACAACCCGAGCAACAGTGCGACGATCGGTGCAAACGCGAAAATCATGATGGTGTCGTTCAGCGCAACCTGGCTCAGCGTGAAGTGAGGCTCGCCGTCGGAAAGATTGCTCCAGACGAACACCATCGCGGTACACGGTGCGGCGGCCAGGAGGATCAGCCCGGCGATGTAGGAGTGGATCTGTTCGTCGGGCAGCCAGGGCCTGAATACCACGCCGACGAACAGCCAGCCGAGAGCTGCCATGGAAAACGGTTTGACCCCCCAGTTGATGAACAGCGTGACGCCTATTCCGCGCCAATAGGCCCTGACCCCGGCCAGCGCGGCGGGGTCTATCCTGATCAGCATGGGGATGATCATCAGCCAGATCAGGACGGCGACAGGCAGATTCACGCTCGCGAGCTCCGCCGCCGCGACCAGCTGGAAAAACTGCGGAGCCAACTGCCCTGCGGCAATACCCGCGACTATGCAGGCGATCACCCACAAAGTCAGGTAGCGCTCGAATACATTCATTGCCGCGAGGTTACGCGGCCTATGTCGCGCAGTTTCTGTTGCAGCTCCTGCGGGCCCAGCCCCTCCACCGGCAGTGCGATGAGCATTTTCATCCTGGATTCGAGCACGCGGTAGGCCTCATCAAAGGCTTTGCGCACGCGCTCATCAGGGCCGCCCACCGCCGCCGGGTCCGGCATGCCCCAGTGCGCGGTCACCGGGGTGCCGGGCCAGATCGGGCAGCTTTCGTTTGCCGCGCTGTCGCAGACCGTGATAACGATGTCCATGCGCGGCGCGTCCTTCGTGGCAAATTCATCCCAGGACTTGGAGCGCCACCCGTTGCGCCCGAGTCCGGCCGATTGCAGCTGTCGCAACGCGGCCGGATTGACCTTGCCCGCCGGCCGGCTGCCTGCGCTGTAAGCGGCGAAACGACCCTTGCCGAGGGAATTGAGGATCGCCTCGGCCATGATGCTGCGCGCCGAATTTCCGGTGCACAGGATCAGTACATTGACGGGCGTTTTGCCGGCTGCGCGCATCGCGGGCTTCACGCGCAGCAGCGTTTCCCGGCGGTTTGCAGATCTGCTTCCGCTGTGCCACAACCGAAATTTGCAATCTGTTCGTGTGTCACGAATGTCTCCCAGGCTACGTCGTCCGGGTCGCGGACCCAGGTCTTGGTGGAGCGTGCGTAGCAGCACTCGGTGTCGGGCTGCTCCAGCGTTTTCTCACCGGCCGTCGAAAGTCGCTCCCGGATCTCCGAAAGCTCCTCGACCGTGTCGGCCTGCAAGCCAACGTGCTGGATGCCGCGTCTGCCGCTGCTCTGCGTGATCGAAAAATTAAGCCGCGGATCCTCCAGCATCCACTTTGCGTAGTCGTCCCTGGAGACGGAGGGTTCTGCACCGAAAAGCCCGGTGTAGAACTGTCGCGAACGGGCCAGGTCGGCGACGCTGACATTGACGTGAAAACGTTTCATTGACTTATCCTCGTTGATGTAGTGCAGACTTGGGTCAGGGACTCCGCCAGCGGATTGCAGACCTGCGAACTGCCGGCGCAACAATCCTCCACCAGGAACAGGACCAGCTCCCGCACCGTGTCGTAATTGGCGCGGTAAACCACCTGGCGGCCGTGGCGCTCGCTGTCGATGAGGCCTGCCGCATGCAGCAAGCGCAGATGGCTCGACATGGTGTTTTGCCGCGAGCTTAAGCTGTCGGCGATTTCGCCGGCCGGAAGGCCATCGGGACCGGCCTGCACCAGAAGGCGAAAGACCCAGAGCCTGGTTTCGTGGGACAGCGCGGTGAGCGCCTGGAGGGCGGTGTTTACTTCCATATATCGGAGTTTCCCGATATATCGACTTTTGTCAAGCCCCCGCCTCGGCAGGCCGGGCCTCAGGAGGCGATGGCAGCCTCCACGTAGGCGGCCCGGTCATTGGCCGCATCGCCCTTGCGCAGGGACTTCGCGTTGTACATGGCCTGGTCGGCGACACTGACCAGCTGCCAGAGCTCGTCGCCGTGCACCGGCATGAGCGAAATCCCGACGCTCGCTGCACACTCGATCTCCTGGCCCTGGATGATGTAGGCCTCGGAGGCGGTTTCGACCAGCCTTTCTGCGACATGCTTGGCGTCGGCCACCGTGACCCCCGGCAGCACGATGGCGAATTCGTCTCCGCCGAGGCGCGCCAGCACGTCCTCGGGGCGCAGGCAGAATTCGAGGCGGTGACCGAAAGCCTTGAGCAGGGCATCGCCGGCCTGGTGACCGAAGCGATCGTTGATCATCTTGAACTGGTTGAGGTCCAGGTACAGGACGGCGCCCTGGGTGGCGTTGGCAATGCGCTCCCCCGCTTCCTTTTCGAATCCGCGCCGGTTCAGCACGCCGGTCAGCGGGTCCCGCAGTGCGTCCTGCAGGATCTTGTTCTCGTTGCGCTTGCGCTGCGTGATGTCGATCAGCGTTACGGAGAAGTCCTGCCCTACCGGCTCAGCGACCACCCGCAGCCAGGTCTCGTCGGTATCGCCCTCGATCGCCGTCTCGTAGCTGACGCTCGAGGCACCGTCCGTGCCATTGCCGAACTGCGACTGCAGGCGCACGGGCTCCAGCAACTCCAGTTTCTCCAGCGGCATGCCGACCAGAGTGCCATTGCCGCTGTGCAGGAATCGCTCTGCCGCACGGTTGGCAAAAATGCAGCGAAACTTCATCGTGCTTTCGCCGGCATCGCGGGAGAAACGCAGGATGCCATTGGACGAATGCTCGACCAGCGAGCGTATGAGGTGTTCGCTGTCAGCCAATGCGCGCAACGCGCGCTTTCTTTCGGTGACATCGCGGCAGACCACGACCGTACCCTGGTCTCGACCGCTGGGACTTTTGAGCGGCGCACTGTTGAGTTCGAAATAGCGGTCCGACTGCATGCGTATCGTCTGCGTGAGGTCGCCCTCGCGCGACTGTTTCAGTACGGCCTGCGCCTCCGGCAGATCTTCCCACAATCTCTTGCCGAGCAGGCTTTGCTCGGAGCCGTTCAGCAGGAGCTGGGCCGGCTGGTTGGCGCTGATGATGCGTTGCGACTTGTCGAGCACGATGATGGGGTCGCGAACGTGGTCGAACATGGTCTGATAGGCCAGCGGGCTGAACTCGTAGACGCGCAGATCGACGCTTGCCCACCAGTACAGCGGCAGCATGAGCACCAGCGTCAGGGACGTAGCCGGGAACTCGGGAGGCCCGATGCCCAGCAGGGTATTGCCGACGCTGACCGCATACGGCAGGGCGGCACAGAGCAGCAACAATATGATCTTCCGCCGGTGCGCGCGCGCAATATTCGACAGGCGGCTGGCCATTGCCAGTACCGAATATCCCAGCAGGCCGTATGCGTACGGGGCATGCACGCGGTTGAACCAGAGGTGCTCGGCGGACGTCGTAAAGCGCGTGCCGGCTTCGGTTTCGACCACGGTCCAGATCATGTTGTGCATGGGATTGGTGATCGCCAGCAAGGTGGTGATGATCGGGATGATCGACAGCACCGCAATCACCAGCGGGTGCGTGCGGCCGACGGTGTATTCGCGATAGATGCAATAGAAGACCAGCGGCAGGAATCCGCCGGAGAAAAAGCTTAAGGTGCGGCCGATACCGTAGATGTTCGGATCATCGGTACCGAAAGCGAATGCGCTGCCCGCAATCATCGCGCCGATCAGGAACAGGAAGTAACTGATGGCGTTATTCGACTGCGGCTGCGTGGCCCTCGAGACACGCATGGCGAGCCACAGGTAAAGCACGGCAGCAAAGCCGAAAACCACCGGCAGCATGAGAGTGTACTGGGTTGGCAGCATGGTTATGCCGATCGCTCGCGTTTGATTTTGACGTACATTCGGCGATGCTAGCGGCGAACGCCGGGCCCTGCTGCGACCTGTGCCGCATTCCGTTGCGGCATTCTGCGCAGGCGGTCACAGAACGGGCCGAGATAGGCTGGTTAATTCGTTGTATTTGTTAGGGAATATTCAGGTTCGCGTAGGTCGCAACTCACGCCAGCCGGGAAAAACTTTCATCGGCCCAGGGTTCGAAAGTCTGCACCGAGGTCGGCCTGGCGATGAAATAGCCCTGTGCGTACTCGACGCCCAGTGCGCTCAGCTTGTCCAGTACCTCGCGCGACTCGACGCGCTCGGCAATGGTCTCGATGCCCATGGCGCGCCCGACCTCGTTGATCGCGCGCACCATGCTCTCGTCGACCCGGTCATCCGCCACGTTGCGTATGAATTGCCCGTCGATCTTCAGGTAGTCGACCGGCAGGTTCTTGAGGTACGTGAACGACGACAGCCCGCTGCCGAAATCGTCAAGCGAGAACTTGCAGCCGAGCTGTTTCAGGGCCTGCATGAAATGCACCACGCGGGACAGGTTGGAGATCGCGGCGGTCTCCGTGATTTCGAAGCAGATTGCACCCTTCGGCAGCTTGCATTTGCCGAGTTCGTCGATCACGAAGTCGAGAAAGCGGTCCTCGCTCAGCGACGTGCCGGAGAGATTGATGGCCAGCGTGAACTTGGCCTGTTTCGCTTCAGGATTGCGATCGGCAAGCTGCGTCAGCGCTTCGTGTATGACCCACCGGTCCAGTGTCGACATCAGGTTGTAGCGCTCCGCGGCCGGGATGAACTGGTCGGGACTGACCAGCGCGCCGCTTTCATCGCGCATGCGCAACAACAGCTCGTAGTGGCCGCAGGAATTTGACTTCTTCTTGCCGATACCGATGATCGGCTGGTAGAACAGCTCCAGGCGTTTGTCCTCGACGGCGCTGGTGATCCGCGAAACCCATTTCATTTCCTCGTGGCGCAGCGATGCGTCGCGTTGCTGGTAGAGGTGAACTTTGTTCCGGCCCATGTCTTTTGCGGAATAGCAGGCGACGTCGGCAAAGCTCATGATGCTGGCGGCCGACTGGCTTTCGCCGCTGACCAGCACCACGCCTATGGAGCATCGGACACTGGTGAATGCATCCTGCCAGTTGAAACGGAACCCCTCGATGGCACAGCGTATGGCTTCGCCGACCTCCATGGCGCGATCCTCGGTGCAGCGTTCGAGCAGGATGCCGAACTCGTCGCCGCCCAGGCGTGCCAGCACGTCCGTCGAGCGTATGTTGGCCTGCACGACCTCAGTCACCTTGCGCAACAGTTCATCACCCGCTATGTGGCCGAAAGTATCGTTGACCACCTTGAACTGGTCGAGGTCGAGATACAGCAGTGCGTGCGTCAACTCGGAATTCGATTTCGACGCTTCGAGTGCAGCCACCAGCCGGTTCTCGAATTCCCTGCGGTTGATCAGTCCGGTCAGCGCATCGTGGGACGCCTGGTAGGACAATTGGCGAAACAGCCGCGATTCCTTGCTCGTGTCATGGAACACCATCACGGAACCGATGATATTGCCGATGCGGTCGCGGATCGGCGCGGCCGAATCCTGGATCGGAATTTCATCGCCGTTCTGCGTAATCAGCACCGAGTTCTGCGCCAGGTTGATGACACGGCCTTCCCGCAGGCAGCGCATCACCGGGTTCTCCACCGACGCACGCGTGTGCTCATTCACGATGGTCATGATCTTCTGGATCGGCTTGCCGCGTGCGGTGCGAATCTCCCAGCCGGTCAGGTCCTGAGCCACCGGGTTGATGTAGTCGATGCGGCCGCTGGAATCGGTGGTGATCACGCCGTCACCGATGGACTGCAGCGTCACCTGGGCGCGTTCCTTCTCCTCGAAAACCCGGGTCTCGGCTACCTTGCGTTCGGTGATATCGGTGATCGTGCCCTCGTGCGCAACGATGTTGCCCTGTTCGTCGTAGATGGCGCGGGAATTCTCCAGTACCACGATCTCCTTGCCGTCCTTGCGGCGCAGCCGGTATTCGAAGTTGCGTACCACGCCCTCGGCTTCGAGGCGGGCGAATACGCGCTCCCGGTCGACCGGGTTCACGTACAGCATGGTCGTGCGGCCGGCCTGTTTCAGGTCCTGCGCGCTCTCGAATCCCAGCATTTCCACGAGCGCCGGGTTCACCGTAATGATGTCGCCCTCGCGGGAAGCGATATACACGCCGTCGACGACGTTCTCGAACAGCCCGCGGTAGCGCGATTCCGAATTCTTCAGCCGGTCCTCGTCCATCTGCCGCTTTATGGCAATGCCGGCAAGCCGCGCCATGCGGCCGATCTTGTCCAGCTCATCGGTTCCCGGTTCGCGCGTGGCGTTCAGGTAAACGTCCAGCGTGCCAATGATGCGTGAAGCCGCACCGTGCAGCGGGAATGACCAGGCCGCGGCGATCCGGTTCTCCCTGGCAACCTTGTGCAGTCGTGACCACGAGGCGTCGGCGGCGATGTCGGCAACGAATTTTTCCTTGTTGCTGAATACGGCTGCTCCGCAAGCAATACCGTTCTCGTCGACGCGCGTGAAATCGAGGGCGACCTTGAACGCCTCAGGCAGGCTGCCGGACTGCTCCACGCTCAGGGTCTGGCTGCGAATGTCCAGTTTCATGATGGCCGCGTGCATGCCCGTGCCCAGTTTCTCGATGCAGTGGCAAATCGACTTCAGCGTTCGATCGAGCGGCGTGCTTGCGGCAACCATTTCGAGGATCTTGTTCTGCGCAAACGCAAAATCCTCGTTGCGTTTCCGATCCACGATATTGGTGATGCTGACTCGAATCAGTTTGCGCTCGGCGTCGGGCAAGCGGCTGAAACGGACTTCACAGGGGATTTCCTTGCCGTTCGCGTCCTGGTGCATCCATTCGAAGGTCGGATGATCGCCCGCCAGCGCTTTGTCGATGTAACCCCGCTTTATGCCGAACGACGGTGTGCCATCCGGCTGCATGCGCGGGCTGATCGCTTTCGGGCCGACGCTGAGGAGCCGCGCACGCGACATGTTGAACAGGTTGCAGGCGTTGTCGTTGGCATCGGAGAAAATGTTGCGTTCCACGTCGAGGACGACGATTGCTTCCGGCGCGTTCTCGACCAGTGCCCGGTAGCGCTCTTCGTTTTCCTTCAGCGTTCTTTCGGCCAGCTTGCGGCTGGTGACATCACGCAGGCTGATGACATACAAGCGGTCCGTGCCGACCTCCAGGCTGCTCGAATTGATTTCCGCAACAAAATGCTGTCCGTTGGCACGCGTGGCGTCGACCTCGCCGCCGTTGAATTCGACGTGCGTGTCGTCGAGGCTCGACATGAACGGGTCGAGAAAGTCGGCGATCGGCTGGTTTGCGGCCGCCGGCACGATGCCGGCGAAGGACGAGCCGATGAGCTGGTCCTTGCTGCGGCCGAAGTAACGCGTGCAGACCTTGTTGCAGTTGCGGATGATGCCCTGCGAGTTGACCGAGATCAGTGCGTCGGTAACGCTGTCGAAAATGACCTCGATCGGCGTCGTGGTGCTGGTGGCATGCGACTGCGCGAAGGACTGCGTGATGGTCGCTTCCATCTTGTCATAATGTTCGTCGATGAGCTTCAGGAGGGCCAGGAAGTCCAGCTTGTCATTGCCGGACTTTTCAGTTGCTTCCTTGATCTGTTTCCTCAGGTCCTGCTGCATCTCTTCCCGCGATTTGCACGGATCGTCGTCGCCCAACGGCTGCACGCAACGATTTCGCGCAAGCAATCACCAAAACGAAGTGCTTTTCGTAAAAGCCTTTGCGGTTTGGTGGAAAATTCCCTTTACCGCCGCCGTCGTGCAGTGCTGGACAGAGTTCCGGCAGCCTGTCGCAGACCTTAGTGGCTGGACCGCCTGGCGTCTGTGATCGAACTCTAATATTGGAAAATATATTGGGAATATATTCCCGGAACCCGGCTCCTGCGAACGTACGAGGCCTTAATCCACGCCATTGCAGGGCTGCAAGGCTCTTTGATTAAACATAATCAGGCCAGACCCGCAGGGCAGGTCAGGCGGCGGCAGGCGGGGATCAGTTGCCTTCGGATTCGCTCGCCGGCAGGGAGATCACGGTCTCGCCTTCCGGGGTAACCTGGATCTCGCCATTCACGGCTGGAGGGGCGGCCCCGGCGCCGACCTGTATCGGCACCGCGACCGAACGGAACAGGGTTCCATTCTCGGTCTCCACCGCCGCCGAGACGTTCAGGTAGATGCGACCTTCGCGCTGCGGAATCACCGTCACCTGCTGCATGCGCGGACCGGTTTTGTCTGCGGCGCCCATGTCGAAGCGCTGTGCCTGCGATTCCGGAAACAGCATCGCACTGGTGTCGCTGCTGCGGAATTCGAGAGTCACGGGCAGGTCGGGTTGGGTGGAAGAAACCTGCAGGTTCACACTGACCGGCTGCCCGACGACCGCGGCGCCGATGACGGTGTACTGGATCGATACCGGCGCCGTCGGCTTGCCCGCCGACACGGCCGGGCTGCCGCCCTCCACGGCAGGTGTCGGCTTTCCCGGGGCTGAGGCATTCGCGGCTTGCGTCGCAGCCGATTCTTCGCCCGATTTCTCGCGCGAATCCTCGCGCGAATCCTCAGCCGATTCCTGGCAGGCGGCCATGAGCAGTCCGCAGAAAAGCAGCAGAGCGAAAACGAATTTGCGATGTCCCGACATGCGATTCACCCGATGTGCCCGAGCATGGGCCGGTTCAAGGGCCGGTTCATGGGCCAGTAGCCTGGATTGTAAAACAGGCGCGCTTTGGAAAGTCGGGCGCCGTATCCGTATCTTCGTAGCGGAATTCGTGGAAGTCCAAAACGTAAGTACCAATCGACAGGGACGGCGTGGTGAAGATCTCCTGGTTCGCGTCACCGCTTGTACCCTCGTCGATCAGGACGCCGTTCCTGTAGATATAAATGTCGGGATCGCTCTGGTCGACGGGATCACCAGGATCGTCCGGTGGCAGCTGCGCGAGCGTCGCCCCATCGGTCAGGATGGTGAAGGTGTACTGGCCCGAAGTTGCAACGTTCATCCGCAGGAAGCGGTGCTCGGACAACTTGTTGCCGCTCGCTTCGAGGGCGCCGGTGCCGCTCCGGTCGAACTGGCTGTTCGAGCAGATGTTGATCGCCCCGGCGTTGATCGGGACCGTGGTGTAGACGGGCAACACGTCCTGGGCTCCGCTGACATCGTTCGTTTCGGTCGAGCCGTAGCGCTCGATACCGGCAGCGGTGATGCTCTCGCGGGTCAGTTGACTATCGATGAAGGGATTCTGCCCGGTGCCCTGGGCCTTCAGCGCCTCGGCAAAGGTGAAAATGCTGGTGAACGCCGGCGTGCTGGCCTGCGGTCCGGTCATGACCTCGTAGATCGGGCCGAATCCGATCGAGCCCAGGTCCGTTCCGTCGATATTGCTGTCCCACAGGTCGTAGATGATCTTGAGTACCGAGAACTCGTTGTACCAGCCGGCGTTGGCCCCGGTGTTCCAACCCTCGATGTCGATACGGAATCCGCGCAAGTTGCCGCCCGACCACAAGGTGTCGCAGTAGTTCGGATTGTTGAGCGCCATGCCGGACAGGGCGGTGGCCCAGCCTTCGCCGAAGGCCACCCGTGCATCCAGCCGGTCGTTGCTGGCATGCGCGCCGCCTATGCTGTCGGAGCGGGCAAACTTGTCTTCGAAATAATGCCCCCATTCGTGGGCAATGACGTGGTCGTCGAATTCCTCCGTGTCGTCTCCGGCCAGACCGAGCAGGAACAGGCCGGAGAAGGAGCCGCCGAGATAGAACGATGTACCGATGTCGCCGCTGTCGATGTCGTCAAACAGGTCGCCGGTGCCCGCGCTGGTGTTGTTGTTGATGCTCCAGTAGGCATCGAGCGGAGGGAACGTCGCCGCCGGATCCTCGGCGGCAATGAAGCTCATGACGCTGTAGATCGTATCGAGGATCGCAAACGGCGCTGCCGCACGAGGCCCGGTGTAGGAACTGCCGCCCCAGCCCGTGGTCGCGGTGAGATTCCGCGTCGAATCGACACCGCCCGAATTGAACACCGCGCCGTCCATCACGTACAGCGGACGTTGCGTGAGCGCGAGGTTCGTGGATTGCGTGTTGTCGCGCACTTCCACGTCCCAGG
>DATICC010000432.1:0-3707 GCA_035457045.1 Woeseiaceae bacterium
GCCAGGCTGGCCGCGTCGGCGACGGTCGTGCTTGTATCTTCGCACGCTTTCGCAGCCGGCACCGATGCCGGCACGACGATCTCCAACCAGGCGCAGGTCGACTATGCCGTAGGCGGCAATGCGCAGACCTTCATCCTGTCCGACCCGGCTGGAAACTCTCTGCCCGGTGCAGGCCAGGGCTCGGCAACCACGTTTGTCGTCGACAACCGCGTCGACTTCAGCCTGATCGAGTCCGGACTTGCCGGGCATACACCCGTTACACCGGGACAGAACGGCGAGTTCGTGCAGTTCACATTGCAGAACACCGGCAACTCGACGCAGGACTTCCGCCTGGTGGCCAGCAACCTGCTGGCAGCGTTTGGCGCGGTCAATGGCCTGACCGACACCGAAGTCGACATGAGTGCCCTGACGGTCTACGTCGACAACGATGCCAACGGTCTCGACACCGGCGTCGACCAGGCGTTCGTCGATGAACTGGCGGAAGACGGCTCGGTTGACATCTATGTCGTGGGCAACGCCGACCTGACCCTGGTCAACGGCGACATCGCCAACGTCAACCTGCAGGCCGTCGTCGCCGATGCCGGTGCGGCGGGACTCGGCGCCGATACGCAGGATGATGTCGGCAACGCGGATACGGCGGGAATCGACGTCGTATTTGCCGAAGGCGGCACGCTCGGTGATGGCATCCTGGATGCGCAGGACGGTTTCACCGTGTCCTCGGCAGCGCTGTCGATCACGAAGACTGCTACGCTGATCAGCGATCCGTTCAACAACACCACCAACCCGAAAGCGATACCGGGTGCCGTGGTCGAGTACGTGATCACGGTGTCGAACGCAACCGGCGGTTCGGCTGCGGACAATGTCGTAATCACCGATACCCTGTCGGCCGACATTACTGTCGTCGACGACTTCTTCGGCGCCTCCGGCGAAGTTCAGATCGACAATAACGGCGCAGTAAGCACCTGCTCGCAGGAAGCCGATGTTGATAGTTGCCAGATCGTGGCCGGAGCGTTGTCGCTCGGCGCGACAGGTGCGCCCATCAGCGTGGCAGCAGCAGGAACGCTGACAATAACCTTCCGTGTGACCATAAACTAGTCACACACTACGGTGCTCCAAAAGCTGTACAAGCTGGCTGGAAACCGGGCCGCCCGCGAGGGTGGTCCGGCACGGCTTGCTTCCTGGTCTGCGCCACCCGGCACAGGCCACAGCTTCATCAAGTCAAACCCACGGGGGGAACAGCTGTTCCCCCCGCGGTGTTTTCCGGCGGCACCGAAATTCAGTTTGAAACTCGCCTTGATGCTGGTTTTTTCTTGTGTTCCTGCGTTCGTGCCGGCGCTAGCGGCCCCACCTGGCGCGCCGATTTCCAGCCAGGCAACGCTGGATTACCTGAACAACGCCGGCCAGCCGGCGACGGCTCTCAGCAACGAGGTGGTACTCATCACCGCGGTGCTGCGCAGCCCCTCTGTTGTGCAACTGACGCGGCTCGCACTCCCCGGCGCCGGCACATTCCAGGAGCCGGTCGGACCATCGGCCTGTTTCGCGGGCGGTGTCTTTGCGCCCCTCGGGAATCCACTGATCAATGGACAGCCGATCGATCCGTTGCTCGATCGTGACGTGACTCAGAGCAATAATTACAACCTTGGCAGACCGATTTTCTTGCGCCTGGACGACACTGACCAGAACGTCGACGCGTCGGTTGTCGACTATGCCGTCGTTACCGTCGTCAGCATTCCTGCCGGCGACAGCGAAACCATACGGCTCACCGAAACCGGAATCGACAGCGGAATTTTTGTCGGCTACGTCCCGAGCGCCAATGCAGCGGCGGCATTCGGGGACTGCGTCCTGCAGGGCGAGCCTGGCGGCCGGGTCGAAGTCCGTTACACGGATCCTGCGGACGCGAACGACACGAGCACCGCGAACGCGGGCCTCGATCCGCAGGGTATCGTCTTCAGCTCGCAAACGGGATTGCCAGTCAACGGCGCCGTGATCGAACTCGTCGATGCGGTCACTGGTTTGCCAGCGACAGTTTTTGGCAACGACGGCGTCAGTATCTTCCCGTCCAGTCTTGCGAGCGGCCAGACGATTACCGACAGCGGTGGCACGAGCTATGTATTTGCCGCTGGGCAATACCGGTTCCCGGACGTCGCTGCGGGCGATTACCGTATCCTGATTACTCCGCCGCCGGGCTACCAGGCGCCATCCAGCGTCGCCATCGGCGACCTGCAGCTGCTGCCGAACGCACCGTTCGTGCTCAACGCCGGTTCGTTCAGCAACGTATTCACGGTCAGCAACGACGGCCCGTTCGGCTTCGACGTGCCCATCGATCCGCTGGCATCGACACTGTTCCTGCAAAAATCGACGGTCACCACGATCGCCGCACCGGGCGACTTCGTACGCTATGACCTGGTGATCGAGAACACGGCTTCGGCGAGTGCCGCGCCGAACGTGCAGATCACCGACAGTTTCCCGACTGCCATGCGCTTTGTGCCGGGCTCGGTCCTGCAGGATGGCATCGTTGCCGCGGATCCAGTGATCGACGGGAATACCCGGCAGATGGTTTTTGCCGTCGGCCAACTGGCCGCCGGACAGCAGGTCAGGATTTCCTACGTGGCCGAGATCGTCGCCGGATCCAGGGACCAGGAACTCGTCAACACAGCGATTGCCAGCGATGCCAACGGCCTGGTGTCCAACCAGTCGCAGGCGCTGATCCGCCTGACCGAAGACCTGTTCCGCTCCAGCAGCACGCTCATAGGCCGTGTCGTCGAGGGCGATTGCGCCGCAACCTCCACCGGCGAAGACCAGGGAGTCGAGGGTGTACGCGTGTACCTCGAGGACGGACGTTACGCGGTCACCGACAGCGGCGGCCGTTTCCACTTCGAAGGACTGCCGCCCGGCGGCCACGTCGCCCAACTCGATCCGCAGACGGTACCGGATTACTTTACCGTCAACCGCTGCGATAGTGCAGGGCGTTTCGCCGGTCGGGCCGCTTCGCAATTCGTCGAACTGACACGAGGTTCGCTGACCCGCGCCGATTTCTGGCTGAAGCGCAAGCAGGCGCCGGAAGGGCGGGTCAACGTCGAACTGCAAAACGCCGGCACGGCCAATGCCGACGAGGTTGCTTACAACATCACGCTGCGCGGAAACGGCAATGTCGAGATCGACAACCTGAGCCTCATGGTGATGTTGCCGGAGGGCGTTCATTACAAGCCCGGCACCCTGCAGGTCGATGGTGTCGCAACCGACGATCCGCGAGTGTCCGGCCAGTCCCTGACGATGACTCTCGCAGACCGCAGCGACGACTGGCGCAGCGACATCAGCTTCGATGCGCGCATAGATTCGAGCGTTGCCGGGGACCTGCGCACGCGGGCGCTGGTTCGATTCGACTCGCCGATCCAGGCCGCGCAGCAAACGCCGATTGCCGAAACTCTCATGGTGCGCGAGCCGTCCACCAGCGAGAACGCCGGCTACGTGCTGAATCTCCGGTTCGACGTGATGTCTGCGCAGCTGTCTTCACTCGACAGCTGGAAGGGCGTCAGGAACATCCAGATAGCCGCCGTCGGGCACAGCGACGGAGTCGATATCGCGCCGCAGAACCGGCATCTTTTCTCAGACAACTACGTACTGTCCCGTGCGCGCGCGAACACGGTGGCAAATTACCTGGCGCAGGGGCTTAACGTTCCGGAAAGCAACATCCAGGTCGAAGGCCG
>DATICC010000433.1:0-10743 GCA_035457045.1 Woeseiaceae bacterium
GATCCGGGAGGCTCGCCGTCAGGGTTCGGCAGGCCAGCATGGGACGCCCGTTTACCAGCATGCCGCAGGAGCCGCAGACCGCGGAGCGGCAGGAGAAATCGAACTGCAGGCTCGCATCCTGTTCCTCGCGCAGCCGCGTCAACACGATATAGAGCGTCATGTAGGGCGACTCGTCAATTTCGAATCGCTGGGTATGCGGCTTTGCCGCCGGGTCCTGCGGATTGAAACGGAATACCTCGACGGTCAGGCGCCGTGGCGCCGCGGCTGCTGTCATTTGTGAACTCCTGCTGTTTGCGTCACCGCTTTCCATGCACCCCACTTCATGCGCGATCCCGGGGATTCGGTTGAGGCCAGCCGGCCTTCGGCATCCTGCGCGGCCTGGACTTGCGCGTTGTACTGCTCGATGGACATTCCGAGCTCAATGCGTTCCGCCTTGCCGTAGCCGCGATGGCCGGGAGGCAGGTCCAAAAGCCCCACCGGTTCGTAACTGAGCCGCGGTTCCGTCTCTTCCGCCGGCCATCGCGCCAGCGTGCGTGTCAGCCAATGCCGGTCGTCACGCAAGGGAAAATCCCGGCGAAAGTGGGCGCCCCGGCTTTCGGTGCGAGCCAGTGCACCGCTTGCGATCACGATGGCGAGCCGGATCATGCCCTCGAGCCGCAGCGCATCAGTGAGTTCCGGGTTCATGCCGGGCACTTTCGATTGCAGCACCGCGCGCCGGCAGTCACGAAGGCAGTCCCGCAGCTCGTCGACCGCCTGCTGCAATCCCTGATCGTCGCGGAAGATTCCGACCTTGTTGATCATGACTTCGGCCATGCGCGACTGGATCTCATAGATGCGCGGACCATCGCCGCGACGGGCGAGCCATGCAGCAATGCCGGCGTTGCAATCCTCGAGAAAGCGCCTGGCCAGTGCCGTGCCGGTATCGAGGGCCTCGCGCATCGCAAACGCCGCCACGCTGCGCCCGACCAGGCGGCCTGCGACGACGGTTTCCGCCAGGCTGTTGCCGCCGAGCCGGTTGAAGCCGTGCATGTCCCAGCAGGCCGCTTCACCGGCCGCGAACAGGCCGGCCATGCCGTAAGCCTGGCCGTCCTTGTTCACGCGCACGCCACCCATGGAGTAATGCTGTGTCGGTCGTACGGGAATAAGACTTTTCGATGGATCGATGCCGGCAAAGTCGCGGCAGATCTCCACGACCTCCCGCAGTTTGACGTTCAGATGCGCGGCGCCGAGATGACGCAGGTCCAGCCACAAGTGCGGCCCGTGACCCGAGTCCGCGCCCAGGCCGTTCCGGATCTGCTCCATCATGTGGCGCGATACCACATCGCGGCTGGCGAGTTCCTGCTTTTCGGGCTCCATCTTCACCAAGAAGCGTTCGAGTTTGCCGTTCAGCAGGTAACCGCCGTCGCCGCGACAGCCCTCGGTCACCAGGATACCGCTCGGCCACAGTCCGGTCGGATGGAATTGCACCGCCTCCATGTTGCCGAGCGGCACTATGCCGGTCGCCAGCGCAATCGCCGCGCCGCTGCCGTAATTGATCGTGGCATTGGTCGTGTACTTGCCGTAAATGCGGCCATAACCGCCGGTTGCGATAACGGTCGCTGTCGCGAGCATCGCCGTGAGTGCGCCGGTACGCAGCGACCGTGCGACTGCGCCATGACAGCGACCGTGCTCGTGTATCAACGCCAGTGCCTCGTAGCGGTCCCACACGTCGATGCCGAGGCGTATGACTTCGGAGTCGACGGCATATAACACGGCGTGGCCCGTGCCTGCGCCGGCGTAGCAGGTGCGCCACTTCGCCGTGCCGCCGAAATCGCGGTGCATCAGCAGGCCGGCGTTCTTCTCTTCTTCGCGAATCACGACCGACGCACCCTTCACAAAATAAGTATTGTCACCGGGCCGGACCCGCGTCCACGGCACGCCGAAATGCGCCAGCTCCCGCACAGCGCGCGGTGCCTCTTCGACGAAAATTCTCGCGACCTCCTGGTCGGCGCCCCAGTCCGAGCCGCGTACCGTGTCGAGGAAATGCCAGTCCGGATTGTCTCCTTCACCTTTCACGCAATTGCCGAGTGCTGCCTGCATGCCGCCCTGCGCGGCACAGCTGTGGCTGCGTCGCGGCGGCACCAGTGACAGGATGGTGACGCGCAGACCCGCTGCGGCCGCTTCCATCGCACAGCGTTCGCCGGCGAGGCCACCGCCGATGACGAGCACGTCCGTCGTGTGCAGGCTTTCGTCTTTCATGCGCTATCGCCGAGGAGAAACGCGAACGGGGGATCCAGCCAGCCGGCCAATACCGCCAGCGTTACCACGCCGAACCCGAGAATCGACCAGAACAGGAACCGTTCGATGCGGTGCAGAGTGGCACGCTTCAATGTCTTGCCAACACCCCATTTCACGGCAAACCGGTACAGGCCGACACTGGCGTGGAATTCGACACACAGGAGCAGCAGCGCATACACGGGCCAGAGCCCGCCCTGTACGCGCGCAAGTGTCGTGGTCGACTCGATCCCGGTGCGCTCGCCGAACAGCGGAGTCAGCACATCGAGGCCCAGCAGGACGATGTGAAAGCTGCCGAGTACCACGAGGACCATGCCGGTCCGTACCTGCCATATCCACAGCACCGACTCGAGATGCGGGGCAAAGGCGGGCGCGCCCGGCGATTGGGGCCAGCCTCGGCCGGATTCTTGCAGGTCCGCGGCCAGCGACTGCAGCTTCCTGCGCTCGCGCAGTTGCGCGGGAATCTTCCGCGCCGCGAACACGGCATGCACGAGAAACAGGATGATGACACCGACGACGGTCGGCTGGGCAATGTAATAGTCCTCGAGCATGCCGGCGAGCCAGTCGAATCCCCGGGCGCCGGTGAGGATGGAACCCACGAGCACCATGTGACCCCACATGAACAGCGCGAGGGCAACGCCGCTCAGGCCGCTGACCAGCTCATAGAGCAACTCCCTGCCGGCCGTGGATGTCCCCTGCGCGCCGGTTCTCTTGTTTGTCTGGCCTGGCATGCCTGCGGATTCTCTGGGGAAAACCGGGTCCTTGCCATCCGTACATAGCGCAACTGCACGTTTTTCGGCGATCCCGGTCCAATCCACTTGCATAGCTGCCGCCGGGCTTTGCGCTGTATAGTCTGGCGAACCCCGGCACTGGAGGGCGGATATGACCTGGTGGGCCTGGCTGATACTGGGCGCCGTACTGTTCGGCGCCGAGATGATTGCGATCGATGCGCAGTTCTACCTCGTTTTTCTCGGCCTGTCGGCGGGGCTCGTGGGCCTGGCGGGACTTGCAGGGATCCACATGCCCGAATGGCTGCAGTGGATGTTTTTCGCCGTGCTGTCGCTGATCACGATGTTCACGTTTCGCCGGAGCCTGTACGCCCGCATCCGCGGCGGTGCGCCAGGCTTCAGGGACAGTGTCGAAGGCGATTACCTGGTGGTGCCCCAGGACCTCGCGGCCGGATCGCAGGGACGTGCCAGTTTTCGCGGCTCGGACTGGACGGTCGTGAATGACGGCAGCAGCAAGATAGTCAGCGGTTCCCGCGCGAAAATAACGCGCAGCGACGGTTTGACCTTGTACGTGAACGCGGACACAAAATAACAGGGAATCCTGAAAAAGGACGGGCAATGCAAATGAACTCTCTGTACGTAGCGCTGGCGATTGCCGCTGTCGTTATCTTCGTTATCGCAAAGACCGCAGTCGTCGTGCCGCAGCAAAGTGCTTTTGTCGTCGAGCGCCTCGGCAAGTTCAGCCGCGTTATCAAGGCCGGATTCCATATCCTGATTCCCTTCATCGAACGCATTGCCTACCGGCACACCTTGAAGGAAAACGCCATCGATATAGCCGAGCAGATCTGCATCACCAAGGACAACGTGCAGGTCGGCGTGGACGGCGTGCTCTACCTGCAGGTGCTCGATCCGGGCCGTGCATCCTACGGTATCGGCAACTACATGTTTGCCATTGCGCAGCTCGCGCAAACCACGCTGCGCAGCGAGATTGGCAAGATCGATCTCGACCGCACCTTCGAAGAGCGAGCGACCATCAATTCCAACGTCGTGGCCGAACTGGACAAGGCTTCCGAGCCCTGGGGCGTCAAGGTATTGCGCTACGAGATCAAGAACATCAATCCGCCGGCAGACGTGCTCGGTGCCATGGAAAAGCAGATGCGCGCGGAGCGGGAGAAGCGCGCCGTGATCCTGACCTCGGAAGGCGAACGCGACGCGAAGATCAACCAGGCAGAGGGCGAGAAACAGCGCGTCATCAAGGAATCCGAAGCGAAGAAGCAACAGCAGATCAACGAAGCCGAGGGCGAAGCCCAGGCCATACTTGCCGTCGCGACCGCAACTGCCGACGGTCTGCGGCAGGTAGCCGCTGCGCTGGTCGACGAGGGCGGTTCCGAAGCCATGCAGTTGCGTGTCGCCGAGCAGTACATCGAGGAGTTCGGCAGGCTGGCGAAGACCGCCAACACCCTCGTCGTGCCGGCAAATCTCGCCGACCTCGCATCGATGATCACGCTGGCCACGAACGTCGCAACAAATATCGCCCGCAAGAAGCCGGCATGGCAGTACATGAAATGGTTTGGAGCATGCATTTCCTTGAAGACGAACAGAGACGAACGACCATGTCACCATTGAAATCAGGCCTGCTGCCAGCTGCCGTATTGCTGCTGGCCGCGTGCACTTCCGCCGGTACCCGCGATCCGGGGACGGCGAACATGAGCGATGCCTGCGGCCCAGGCGAAACCCTGGTCTGCGAAGTGCCGAACACAGGGCGCATCAAGCACGGCTCGTTCAGCAAGGGCAGCAAGAGATGCGCGTGCCAGAGAGACGGAGAGACCGGTCCGCCGATCATCCCGCCAGTTCCGTAACGCCCGGGCGTAATTCGTCCGCGTGACCCGCCAACCGAGTAATCCCTGGCATGGCAATCAGCGTCTTTGACCTGTTCACTATCGGTATCGGGCCGTCGAGCTCGCATACGGTCGGCCCGATGCGCGCAGCGCGGATGTTCGTTTTGCGCCTGCAGAAAGACGGGCTCAGCAACGACGTTGCGCGCGTTGCCGTGCACCTCTACGGATCGCTGGGCGCCACCGGCCGCGGTCATGGCACGCACAAGGCGGTGGTGCTCGGCCTCGAGGGCGAAACGCCCGAGGGCGTCGACGTCGATGCCATCCCCGCGCGCATGCTGGCAATCGAGCACGACAAGAAGCTGGCATTGCATGGCGGCCGGAACATCCCGTTCAGCATGCGGGAAGATCTCATCTTCGAGAACCGCAAATCGTTACCCATGCACCCGAACGGCTTGCGCTTCCTGGCGTTCGATGCCGATGGAAAGGAATTGCTCACGCGAGTGTACTATTCCGTCGGCGGCGGTTTCGTGGTCAACGAAAGCAAGGCCGACGAACCTGTCATCACCGAGTCCGCCGTCAAACTGCCGTATCCCTTCGAAAGCGGCGCCGAACTGCTGGCACTCTGCGAACAACACAAGCTGCCGATCAGCAGCCTGATGATGAAGAACGAACTCACGTGGCGGGACGAGGCCGACATACGCGCGCGCCTCATCACGATCTGGCAAGCCATGCAGGCCTGTGTGAAGCGCGGTTGCCAGAACTCGGGCCTGATGCCCGGCCTCAAGGTCAAGCGCCGTGCCGCAGCTCTCTACCAGCAGCTCTCTGCGCATCCCGAGGCAGCGCTGCGCGATCCGCTGACGATCATGGACTGGGTCAACCTGTATGCGCTCGCGGTCAACGAGGAGAACGCTGCCGGCGGGCGCGTGGTGACGGCACCGACCAACGGCGCGGCGGGTATCATTCCCGCGGTGCTGCACTACTACATGAAGTTCTGTCCCGGGGCGAACGACGACGGCGTGGTGCGGTTCCTGCTGACTGCCGGAGCCGTGGGCTTCCTGTTCAAGCGCAATGCCTCGATCAGCGGCGCGGAAGTCGGCTGCCAGGGCGAAGTCGGTTCCGCTTGCTCCATGGCAGCGGCGGGGCTGACCGAAGTGATGGGCGGCACACCGGAACAGGTCGAAAACGCTGCCGAGATCGCCATGGAACACAATCTCGGACTGACCTGCGACCCGATCGGCGGACTGGTGCAGATACCCTGTATCGAGCGCAATGCCATGGCGTCGGTGAAAGCCATCAACGCGTCGCGGCTTGCGCTGCGCGGCGACGGCAAGCACTTCGTGTCGCTCGACAAGGTCATCCAGACCATGCGCGAAACCGGTCGCGACATGCACGACAAGTACAAAGAAACGTCACGCGGCGGCCTCGCAACGAACGTGATCGAAGTGCCGGTCAGTTTTATCGAGTGCTAGCGCGCTGCGCAGTATCAGGTCGATTCACTTTTGGAGGACTTCATGCGTATCACTGCTCGTTCCGCCCTGTTCATGTGTGCCCTGATGATATGGATGATGCCTGCGGCAGCCAATGAATTTGAACAAGTCTGGACCTGCACGATTCAAACTGGCCACAACCTTGACGAGGTAAGGTCGGCCGGAACCCAGTGGCTGAATGCAGCACGCAGCATGCCCGGGGGAGAGGAACTGCAACTGGTCATCCGCTGGCCAATCGCAGTTCCTGAGAGTACCGATGATTTTGAATTCGTCTTGCGCGCTCCATCGTTGCAGGCCTGGGGCAAGTTTTATGATGGCTATGATCCGGATTCACCCGTTGGCAAAGCCGACGAGGTGTTTGCCAATATTGCCAGCTGTTCCGGGAGCACTCTTTGGGAATCCATATCCCTGATGAATTGATTTTCTAATGCTTGCCTTCATACGGACGCAATACACTGCGGGCAACCACCATGCGATGCACCTCGTCCGGCCCGTCGGCGAGCCGCAGGGTGCGCGCTCCCATGTACATCGCTGCCAGTGGAAAGTCCTGGGACAGCCCGGCGGCGCCGTGCATCTGGATCGCATCGTCGATGACGGCCAGTGCGACATTCGGGACCACCGCCTTGATCTTCGAGATCCACACCTGCGCTTCCTGCACACCCTGCGTATCGATGATGTGAGCCGTCTGCAATGTCAGCAGCCGCGCCATGTCGATGTTCATGCGGGCGTGCGCGATCCGGTCGTAGTTGCCGCCGAGTTTCGCGAGCGGCTTACCAAAAGCCGTCCGGCTGACCGAGCGCCGGCACATGAGATCGAGCGCTCTCTCGGCCATGCCGATGGCGCGCATGCAATGGTGGATCCGGCCCGGCCCGAGCCGGCCCTGTGCAATTTCGAAGCCGCGCCCAGGCCCGAGGATCACGTTGGCCTCGGGCACGCGCACATCGGTGAATTTGATGTGCATGTGGCCGTGCGGCGCATCGTCGAGTGAGAAAACCTGCATCGGCCGGATGATCTCGACGCCGGGCGTGTCGACGGGGATGAGGATCTGCGAGTGCTGGCTGTGGCGGGGATTTTCGGGGTTCGTTCTGACCATGCAGATCAGGATTTTGCAGCGGCTGTCGCCGGCGCCCGAGATGTAGGTTTTCTCGCCGTTGATGCGCCATTGGCCTTTCTCGAGTACGGCACTGGTGGCGATGTTGGTGGCATCGGATGAAGCGACGTCCGGCTCGGTCATTGCGTAGGCAGACCGGATCTCGCCATTCAGCAGCGGTTCCAGCCAGGCTTTCTTCTGTTCGGCGGTACCGTAGCGCTCGAGCACTTCCATGTTGCCGGTATCAGGCGCACTGCAATTGAAGGCTTCCGCCGCCAGGTGCGCACGCCCGGTTTCCTCGGCGAGGTAGGCATACTCTACTGTGGTGAGCCCGCTGCCGCGTTTGCTGTCGGTCAGCCAGAAATTCCACAGGCCCTTTTTCTTTGCCGCCGATTTCAGGCCGTCCAGGATCTCGTTTTGCCGCTTCGTCAGCGTCCACCGATCGCTGGCTTTGCCGATTTCGGCGAGGAATTCGTCGTCGACCGGAATGACCCGGTCCTGGATGAAAGTCTTGACGGCCGCGAGCAGGGGTTCGAGGCGCTCGGTCACTCCGAGGTTCATTGGTTTCTTCCTGTTTCCGCCGGCGGATTGCACCGGTGCATTGCTTCGATTTCTCGCTATCTTCCCACAGTATTCAACGCGGCGGTGATTGCCCGGCATAATCGATCGCGAGTGAACTGGCGTATGCTGGCGAACGGCGGCGCTATACAAAGAGACAGGGATTGGGCAGGAACGACTCAAACGAACTGATCGCGGCCATGACCACGGTGGTCGGCAAGGGCGGAGTCCAGACGGGCGACGATATGAGGGCGCGCCAGGTGTCCTGGGTCGGGCATGCCGGCGCCGCCGCCCGCGCGCTCGTGCGACCGTCGACTACGCAACAAGTGTCGGAAGTCATGCGGCTTTGCTACGAGGCGCGGCAGCCGGTCGTGCCGCTCGGCGGCAACACCGGGCTGGTGGACGGGGCGCTCGCTACCGGGACCGAAATCTTCCTGTCGCTGGAGCGCATGAACGCGATTGAAGCGATCGACGTCCCGGGATGCACAATGACCGTGCAGGCGGGGGTGCCATTGCAGGCCGTGCAGGAACGCGCAGCAAATGCGGGATTGCTGTTCGCGCTGGATCTCGGCGGACGCGGCTCTGCGACCATCGGCGGCAACATCTCGACCAACGCGGGCGGCAACCAGGTAATTCGTTTCGGCATGATGCGCGAGCAGGTGCTCGGGCTGGAGGCCGTGCTCGCCGATGGCACGATACTGTCCTCGATGAACCGCATGCTGAAGAACAACGCGGGTTATGACCTGAAGCAACTGTTCATCGGCACCGAGGGCACGCTCGGTATCGTCACGCGGGCCGTGCTGCGCCTGCGGCCGGCGCCCCGCAGCCAGTGCACCGCATTCGTCGCGGCGGACAGTTTTGCGAATGTCTCGACGCTGCTCCGGAACCTGGAGAGCAGGTTGGGCGGCACGCTGAATGCTTTCGAAGTCATGTGGGATGACTTCTACGAAACCATACTCGGCGCCTCGAATCGCCACGCCAGCCCTGTGGAAAGGGGGCACGCTTTCTATGCACTGATCGAGGCCCGCGGCGGCGACCAGGCCGAAGACGCCGCCCGCTTCGAGCAGGCGCTGGGCGAGGCACTGGAGCAGAACATCATTGCCGATGCCGCGATTGCCTCGAGCCACGCGCAGCGCGAAGCGCTGTGGGCGATCCGCGACGACATCGACAATCTCATGAAAGCGCTGGCGCCCATGATCGTCTTCGATGTCAGCCTGCCGATATCGGACATGCCGGCTTACGTCGATCGCGTAAAGCAGGGTTTGGCGACGGAATTCGACGGCTCGGCCAAGTGCGCGACCTTCGGCCACGTGGGCGATGGCAACGTGCACTTCTGCATTTCGGTGGGCAGCGACCGGCACGAGGAACAGCGCGCGAAACAGCGCAAGGTCATGGACATCGTGTACCGCGAACTCGAGCCGGTCGGCGGGTCCATCTCGGCGGAACACGGTATCGGGCTGGAGAAGCGCCCGTTTCTGCATTACTCGCGCAACGCTGCCGAGATTTCACTGATGAAGACGCTGAAAAGAACGCTGGACCCGCAGGGCTTGCTGAATCCGGGCAAGGTTATCGGCTGACGTCTGCCTCGATAAACCGCGTCAACACATCGAGGTCCGTCGCATCGACGGTCCAGCCGAAGGAGTCCGCGGACTTGCCCTGCTGGATGTCGAGCAGTGCTTCCCGCAGCCTTAACGACATCCGGTTGACTTCGGGCAAATCGAATTTCCTGCCGTCGGCCTCGCCGATGCTGCCGATCGGCGCAACGATCGCACCGGTGCCGCAGGCAAACAGCTCGGTGCACCTGCCGGCCTCGATGTCATCCAGCAGTTCATCGACCGGCATGACGCGTTCGGTGGTTTCGATGCCGAGATGAGCTGCCAGTGTGAGCAGGGACGCTCGCGTCACGCCTTCGAGCAGTGAGCCGCTTAAAGCCGGTGTGTGCAGGCCGCCATCAATGACGGCCATGAAATTCATGGCCGACAATTCCTCGATGTTCTGCCGGCTCACCGGGTCCAGCCACAGCGATTGGTCGAAGCCGTGTGCCACGCAGTTCTCGTTCGCCAATAGCGATGCACCGTAATTGCCGCCGACTTTCTCCGCGCCGGTGCCACCGGCCGCGGCGCGGCAGTTGACCCGCTCCACCATCACCCGGATCGGTTCCGAGTAATAGGCATCGGACGGGCTGGCGAGTACCAGGAATACGAAATTGTCGCTGCCCTTCACCGCGAAATGCGGATCGAGGCCGAACAGCGTGGGCCGCAGGTACAGCGACTGGCCACGACCGCCCGGAATGAAACGGGCCAGGCTGCTGGTGACGCTCGACAGGGCTTCGGCAAACAGGGTGGCAGGTACCGCGGGCATGCGCAGGCGACTGGCGGACCTCGCAAACCGCCGCCAGTTGAGGTTCGGCCGGAACAGCATCGGCCGATCGCTTGCGGATCGATAGGCTTTCATGCCTTCGAACGCCTGTTGCGCAAATTGCAGCGCGGTGGATGCGGGATTCACCGGGACGGGGCCGAAGGGCACCAGCCCCTCGTCCTCCCAGCGTCCGCCGCAATAACTCGCGCGGAAAGTCGCACGAAACATGACCGGTGCGAGCTCCACACCGAAAGGATTGCGTGCCGGCTGGCGGTAGCCGGCGAGAATTCTCGCCACGGCGGGATCGTCTTGCTTTCGGGTCAAAGCCTGGTCCACGGTGTCAAAGTATCGGGCTCAGCAGTCTTGCCGTTTTCGCGCCGAATCGGAAGAAGAAATTGCGTTTTTCGAGT
>DATICC010000434.1:0-2291 GCA_035457045.1 Woeseiaceae bacterium
TCCGCCCGAGTGCCGCGTCAGCAATACGGATGAGCCGTTCCGCAATGCCCGCCCTGTGCATCAGGTCGCCGGCGAAGACGAAAAACGGGATTGCCATCAGGGCGAAGATGTTCATGCCCGCAGCCATGCGCTGGAACGCCACAACCGGTGGAATCTCCAGCAGGAAGAAAGTGGCGAGCGAGGACGCGCCTAGCGCAAATGCAACGGGGACTCCTGCGCAAAGCAGCAACAGCAGCAAGCCCATGAGTACGGCTAGTTCCATCCCTGGCGTACCTCCGTGCCATGTGTCGTAGCCAGCATTTGTTCGACGGAGAATCCGAGTATGAGCGCGCCCGCTATTGGAAATGGCATGTAAGCGACGGCCCGCGGCAGCCCGAGCGTCGGGATGACGTGCCCCCATGTCGCCACAATAAGTTCGGTGCCCCAGATTGCCATTGCGACCCCGAACAGGCCCACAACCGCATGGGCGAATAACTGCATGTACCGGCGCAATCGCGGTGAAACCGCGCCCTCGATCACGGATATGCGAATATGAAATCCTTCGCGCACCCCGGCTGCCGCCGCCAGCAGCACGTACCAGATCATCAGCAGCAGCGACGCCTGCTCGGCCCAGGCCGGACTAGCGTTGAGCACGTATCGTGCGAATACCTGCCACGAAATGATCAGCGTCATGACCAGCAGGCCTGCGCCGGCAAACCAGCGTGCAAACTGGCTGGTCGCCGCACTTATCCTGGCAAGTCGGCTAGCCATCGTCTGTCTCCATGTTCCCGATACTCTCCGACAGGTCGAGCAGCGCCGGCGTGGTCAGGAATTTCTCCCAGACTGGCAGCATGAGGCTGGCGAACGCCTCGTGATCGACCTCCTCGACCAGTTCGATGCCCTGTGCAAGGACCCGGGATCGTGCTTCCGCATCACGCTGGTCCCAGAGCATGCGCATGTAGGGCACGGATTCGTCGGTGGCTGCCTGCAGATGCTCCTGTTCCTCGGACGACATCCTGTCCCAGCTTCTTTGGGATGCGACAAGCACGTCGGGCGCCATCACATGCCGGGTCAGGCTGTAAAAGCGTGCAACCTCGAAGTGTCGTGAACTTTCATAAGAAGGCCAGTTGTTTTCGGCTCCATCGACAACGCCCTGAACCAGCGCCGAATACACTTCGCCATACGGAATCGGCGTTGGATTTGCGCCAAGCGCCTGGATCATCGACACATAAATGTCGGAACTCGGCACGCGAATTTTCAGGCCCTTCAGGTCATCGGGCGTATATATCGGACGCCGGGTGTTATAGAAGCATCGCTCGCCGGAGTCGTAAAAGCACATTCCTTTCAGCTCATAGGGCGACATCGCGTCAAGTATTCTCCGGCCGTTGACGCCATCCAGCGCTTGTCGCAGGTGAGTCACCGAGCGAAACAGGAACGGCAGAGCCAGGACTATGGTTTCGGGAATGATTGGATTCAGCGGCGCCAGGTTGACGCGATTCAGGTCCAGCCCGCCGAAGATCGTGATCTCCAAAGTGTCGTTCTCGGACCCCATCTGACCGCCGGCGTACACACGCAAACGCATTTCCCCGCCGGTACGTTGATCGAGTATCTGGTCGATCCTGTGCAGTGCTTGCGTCGTAGGGTATGCATCGGGCTGCGATTCCGCGGCAAACAGCGGCCGGGTTCGGCCGCGGTCGCCGCAAGCAGCGAGCAGCAGCGGTGCGAGTAACAGCTGGCGCCTGGTCAGCAAATGTGGCCTTGCCTGAGTCGCTGTCATTTGCTACCGCTGCGCAATGCGGTCACTAGCGCGCCAACCAGCCGCCATCGACCGGAATCAATGCGCCGTGCACGTAGTCCGACGCGCTCGATGCAAGGAACACGGCAGCCCCGCCGAGCTCCGCCGGATCGCCCCAGCGGCCCGCCGGGATTCTCTGCAGTATTTCCCTGTTGCGCTGCGGGTCCGCGCGCAAGGCCTCGGTATTGTTGGTCCTGAAGTAGCCGGGCACTATCGCATTGACATTGATGCCCTTGCCCGCCCATTCGTTGGCAAGCAGACGCGTGATTCCCGCGAGCCCGCTCTTGCTGGCCGTGTAGGACGCGACCCGGATCCCGCCCTGGAACGACAGCAGCGAAGCAACGTTGATTATCTTGCCGCCACGGCCGGCGGCGAACATCGCCCGCGCCGCGGCTTGCGCAAGAAAGAACGGCACCTTGAGATTGGTCGCCAGCACCGAGTCCCAATCATCGATCGTGAAATCGATGGCGTCGTTGCGCTTTATGATGCCAGCGTTGTTGACCAGGATGTCGACCGC
>DATICC010000435.1:0-2847 GCA_035457045.1 Woeseiaceae bacterium
CGCCAGAAGCTCGGCATGCTCTCAACCTGAACAGATCGGGGACGGAGACCCTTAACTCTGGCACGATCGTCGCTGCCACCTGTAGGAGCCTGCAGTGCAGGCGACGTGAATCCTGGAATCTGACGCGATTCCCGTCATCGCATTTCGGGGTCAGACCACTGTAATTACGGTGACAGTTACCTCGCGGATAGTGCGTGTAAGAGGCCATTATGTCAGGACCGAAACCGTTTGAGCGGGACTGATGACGGCCGATGCTGGCCACTATCGGGCGGAGCCGGCCCGACCCCTCGTCGTTCAGGCGCGTGAATTTTTCCCTTCCACCCGGAAATGCCGGCGCATCGCGGCGCAAGCCAACACCCGCCCGTCCCTGCACGGTGGCCCGGGTGGTGACGAACAGGACGAAGCGGTCAGACCAGGCGATCGCCCTTCTGCCAGGAATCGCCTCCGACCGACTGGACCATGTACGGTATTCCCTTTTCCGTGGCGGAGAAATTTCTCGCCAATGCCGACCGCGGACTGGACGAGTCCAGCTTGTCGAGGGACCTCGTGGACCTCGCATTCGTGGCAGCCCGGGCGGGCCGGCCACTGGTCGAGAAAGGGATGATAACCGCCGAGCAGGCATACGGTACGGCCGTACGAACAAGCCTTCAATCTTCTCTGGATGCCTTCAAGAGCAATCGAAGCCGTGCGAATGCACAGCTACGCTCGCTCGGTGTCGAGGATACCCAGACCTTGCGAGCAGGGCTTCGGTTGCTGGGCAAACTCGTTTGAGCGACGAAAACCGGTTCCTGACCCCCGGCGCACCGCAGCGACAGCGTGCCCACGAGGTCCCTGAAATCACTGTGCCGGTGGCACTCGCAGCTTTTGCCGCGCGGGCGCACATCGCAAAACAGTACGGCGCCAGAGCCGCAGGCCGACCATGCGACCCCGGGAGCCGGTCCCGCCTGAACCGGCCGGCCATCGCCAAGACAGCCATCGATCTGCAACAATGACTGCGGCATCGCCGCCCCGGGGGAATTGCGTAATGAGCGGAATCGACTGACATGACTGCCTTCCAGACCGCGCACCACGCGCTCATCGAGCGCGCAGGCCAGACACCGGATCGCGACTTTCTCATCCAGCCTGTCAACGGCGAACTGCGCCGCTACACCTGGCAGCAATCGGCCGACCAGGCCCGGCGCATGGCGAGCGCGCTGCACGCCCTGGGCTTAAAGCGCGGCGACAAGGTCGCGATCCTCGCGAAAAACAGCGCCGAGTGGATACTTGCCGACCTCGCCATCGCGATGGGAGGAATGGTCTCCGTGCCGATCTATCCCACGGCCGGAGCCGACACCATTGCCTACATCATCGAGCACAGCGAGGCGAGCGCGGCGTTTGTCGGCAAGCTCGACGAACCCGGGGTGGTATCGGCGGCGGTGCCTGATTCGCTGCCGACGATCGCGTTTCCCTACCCGATCGAAGGATGCCGCTACCGCTGGCAAACGCTGATCGAGACGAACGCCGCACTTGAGGATTTGCACGACCCGCAGCCCGGCGAGGTCATGACCATCCTGTACACCTCGGGCAGCACCGGCCGGCCGAAGGGCGTGGTCATCAGTTACGGCGCGTACTGTTATGCCAGCAAGGCCGCCGCCGCGAGCATCGATATCGTTCCCGAGGACCGCCTGTTTTCCTACCTGCCGCTTGCGCACGTGACGGAGCGCACCTGTACCGCCGGTCCGGCGATCTACGGCGGCACCAGCTGCGCGTTCACCGAATCACTTAAGACTTTCGGTGCGGACCTGCGCCGTGCCCGGCCAACGGTATTCATCTCCGTGCCGCGCCTGTGGGTCAAGTTCCAGTCCGGCGTGCTCGCGCAGATGCCGCACGAGCGGCTGCAAATGCTGCTCGCCGTGCCGTTTGTCGGCAAGCGTGTTGCACGGAAAATTCGCGAGCAACTCGGTTTCGGGGCCTGCCGCGCATTCGGCTCCGGCAGCGCGCCCATTTCCGAAGCCACACTCCGGTGGTTCGAGAAACTCGGCGTTGGCATCGGCGAGGGCTGGGGCATGAGCGAAACCAGCGGGCTTTCCTGTACCAACACGCCGTTCGAGCGCCGGCGCATTGGCAGCATCGGCGCACCCGTCCAGGGAAACGAAATGAAGCTTTCGGACGAAGGCGAAATCCTGCTGCGCAGCCCCGGATTGTTCAGCGGCTATTACAAGCAGCCGGACTTGACCCGTGAAGTGTTTACCGAGGACGGCTACTTTCGCACCGGCGACAAGGGGGAGTGGCAGGACGACATCGAGGCCTTTCGCATCACCGGCCGGGTGAAAGACATTTTCAAATCCGCCAAGGGCAAGTACGTCGTTCCCGTGCCGATCGAATCGAAACTCTCCGCCAATCCGCTGCTGGAGCAGGTCTGCGTCACAGGGGCGGGCCTGCCCGCACCGGTTGCACTGGTCGTGCTGACCGAAGCGGCCCGGCAGATGCCGAAAGAAAACGTCGAGGCCAGCGTCAAGGCCACGTTGCTCGAGGTGAACAAAACACTCGAGTCACACGAGCGCCTCGGCCACGCGATCATCGTCAGGGAAGAGTGGACCACCAAGAACGGGCTGCTGACGCCGACACTCAAGGTGAAGCGCGACGTACTGGAAAAACATTACCGGCCGCTGCTCGATCGACAGGATGACGCGTTGGTGGTTTGGGAGTAGCCAACTGTTCGTAAGTCACGCCTCGGGATATGCCAGGACCTGGTGGGCGAGGCCAAAAGCGCGTTGCTTACCGGCAAATCGCCTCACACGGCACGCCGTCACCATCGCCGTCCAATCGTGTCAGCCCGCAGGTCGTGAGATAAAACCTGGCTTCATC
>DATICC010000436.1:0-3563 GCA_035457045.1 Woeseiaceae bacterium
AGAACTCGAGCGGAATGACGGACGGGACCCCTTCCTGGACGATTGACACATCAGTGCCGGAAACGACCTCTTTCAGCAATACGGTGACTTGCATGTCGCCCGGCAAGTTGGGGTCGTCAAACCGGTCGGTGTAACGCATTCGCTCGTATGGCTTCAGCTCGACATATTTGACGCTGAAAGAATGGCTCTTGCCGGTACCGAAATTCGTGAACGACATCCTGTAGCCGCCGCCGACGCGTGCGTCCATGCTGTGGACCTTTCCGGTAAAACCGTGAGGCGGAAGCCACTTCACCATCGCATCGGCATCCATAAATGCCTTGTAGACGCGTTCGGGCGGCGCACGGAGTACGCGGTGAAGGCGTACGGTATTGGTCGCTTCGGGCATAAGCACGCTCTCCTTTGAATCCTGATTGCCAGGCCGCAAGGCCAGTCAGTGCGTGTATCCGGCATTATGCTCTGTTAGATTGCGCATGAACAAATAGCGGAATATTCCTGTGGAGATCCGATGAGTCCGGAAAATCGCGCCGCCTACTGGCGTGCCAACCTGCGCCTGTTGCTGGGATGCATGCTGGTCTGGTTTGCCTGTTCCTACGGCTTCGGCATATTGCTCGCCGATCAGTTGAACGCGGTACGCATCGGCGGTTTCCGACTCGGCTTCTGGTTCGCGCAACAGGGCTCGATCTACACCTTTATTGCGCTGATCTTTTTCTACGCCTGGCGCATGAACCGTCTCGACCAGAAGTTCGATGTCCACGAAGACTAGGCACGCCGGATGAGCTTGCAGGCACTGACCTACCTGGTCGTCGGCGCGAGCTTTGCGCTGTACATCGGTATCGCGATCTGGTCCCGCGCACACAACACGCGAGACTTCTACATAGCAGGCAAGACCGTGTCGCCGATGGCAAACGGCATGGCAACCGCGGCCGATTGGATGAGCGCAGCATCGTTCATATCGATGGCAGGACTCATCGCGTTTCTGGGTTATGACGGCTCTGTATACCTCATGGGCTGGACCGGCGGCTATGTCCTTCTGGCCCTGTTTCTCGCGCCTTACCTGCGGAAATTCGGCAAGTTCACCGTGCCGGAGTTCATTGCCGAGCGCTATTACTCGAAAACGGCACGCATCGTCGCCGTGATCTGCCTCATCTTCATCTCCTTCACTTACGTCGCCGGCCAGATGCGCGGCGTCGGTATCGTGTTTTCACGCTTTCTCGAGGTGGAAGTCGAGGTCGGCCTGGTGGTCGGCATGGGGATAGTGTTTTTCTATGCGGTGCTCGGCGGCATGAAAGGCATTACTTATACGCAGGTCGCGCAATATTGCGTGCTCATATTTGCCTACACCGTGCCGGCCGTGTTCATTGCCATACAGATCACGGGCATCGCCATTCCGCAGCTCGCGTTCGGCGCCGACGTCAACGGAAGCGGGGTGGGGCTGCTGGACAAACTCGACCAGACGGTCGCGGCGCTGGGTTTCAGCCAGTACACCGACGGTGCCAAGAGCGTTATCGATGTTTTTTGCATCACCCTGGCGCTGATGGTCGGCACGGCCGGGTTGCCTCACGTCATCGTGCGATTCTTCACCGTGCCAAAAGTGCGCGATGCGCGCCTGTCTGCAGGCTATGCGCTGCTGTTCATCGCCATTCTGTACACGACTGCGCCGGCGGTCGGCGCCATGGCGCGTTTCAACCTGTTGAACACGGTGCAGCCGGGCCCGGTCGGTGCAGCCGACGGCAACCTGCCGATCGAGTCGCGGCCTGACTGGATGCGCAACTGGCAACGCACCGGGCTCGTCACCATCGAGGACAAGAACGGTGATGGACGTATCCAGTACTACGACGACAGCAACAGTGCGTTCCGCGCCAAAGCCGATGCTTTTGGCTGGAAGGGCAATGAGCTAAGCGTCGATCGGGACATCATGGTACTGGCCAACCCCGAGATTGCCGGTTTGCCGGACTGGGTGATTGCGCTGGTGGCCGCCGGCGGCATCGCGGCAGCGCTATCGACTGCTGCCGGCCTCTTGCTGGTGATTTCGGCCGCCGTTTCGCATGACATCATCAAGGGAATCTTCGTCCCGCATATCTCGGAGAAGCGCGAACTGGTGGCGGGCCGGGTCGCCGCAGCCTTCGCCATCCTGGTCGCCGGCTATCTCGGGTTCGATCCGCCCGGCTGGGTGGCCGAGGTCGTCGCCTTTGCTTTCGGTTTGGCCGCGGCCTCCCTGTTCCCGGCCATCATGGCGGGCATCTTCGTCAAACGGGCCAACAAGCAGGGGGCGATCGCCGGCATGTTGACCGGGTTGTTCTTCACTTACGGTTACATAGAGTTCTACAAGGGTCTGTTCCTCAAGTGGGCCGGCTCACCGTGGGGCGTGAACACGGCCGAGCACTGGTTCATGGGCATTTCGCCCGAAGGCATCGGTGTCATCGGCATGCTGCTCAATTTTGCGGTCATGTTCCTGGTCAGTCGTTTGACGGCACCTCCGCCGGAGCACATCCGGCACATGGTGGAGCAGATCCGCATACCGCGGGAAATCAAGTCACACTGAGATCCAATGGCGCATTATTTGCTTCGAGAATGCCGGTAACGCTATCCGTTAAGACGATGAACGACGTGCACGACAATTCAAATCGCAACACGCGCCGCGTCCAGTTTGCGCTGATCCTGACGGCGAGCTTCATGGTCGTCGAGGTCATCGGCGGCATCCTTTCCGGTTCCCTCGCGTTGCTCGCCGATGCCGGCCACATGCTGACGGACTCGATGGCGCTCGCGTTGGCAGCGCTTGCGTTCAGGGTGAGTGCGAAACCTGCCGACTCCCGGCGCAGCTACGGTTACCAGCGTTTCCAGATCCTCGCCGCGTTTGTCAACGGTCTCAGCCTGTTGCTGATCGTTGCGTGGATCCTTATCGAGGCAGTACGGCGCCTGATGTCGCCGCCCGAAGTCCAGGCGGACACTATGCTGTTGGTCGCCGTGGCCGGCCTGCTGGTCAATCTGTTGTCGTTCGTCGTACTGCACGGTGGCGACCGCGAAAACCTGAACATCAGCGGTGCGGTGCTGCATGTGCTCGGGGATCTGCTCGGCTCGGTCGCTACCATCGTCGCCGCGATCGTCATCATCGCGACTGGCTGGATGCCGATAGACCCGTTGCTATCGGTCGTAGTGGCGTTGCTGATCCTGCGCAGCGCCTGGAGCCTGGTGCAGCGCAGCGCGCATATCCTGCTGGAAGGTGCGCCCGAGTGGCTGGACATTGCGCAAATGAAATCGAAAATTACAGGCCGCGTGCCGGCGGTGAGGGACATACACCACGTGCACGTCTGGGGGCTCACGCCGCAGCACCTGATGCTGACCATGCACGTGACCCTGGCGGAATCGCAGGCCAAGGCGACACCAATAGTTCGCCAGGTCAAATCGGTACTGCGCGAGGAGTTCGGCATCAGCCATTCGACCATCGAAGTCGAATCGGACGATTGCTCCGACGAATCCTCGCACCCGTAGGAGCGAGCAGTGCTCGCGACAGTGCAAAGCTGGCACCGCACCGGGGGAACGTGCCGCTAATCCTTCTCACTCAG
>DATICC010000437.1:0-9788 GCA_035457045.1 Woeseiaceae bacterium
GAAAACGGGCGATGAAAATCGGCGATACGCCAATTATTGGAGTGTTTATGCGATCCCTTGTGAAGTCCAACCAGCAATTCCGGAAAGCGAATACGAAACTGCCGCTCGGCGTTTCATCGAACTTCCGTTACTGGGGCGACGAAAAGACCATCTATGCCAAGCGTGGAAAGGGCGCGCGTCTGTGGGATATAGATGACAACGAATACATCGACTACAGGCTGGCCTACGGTCCTGCGATACTCGGCTACGCGGATCCGCGTGTCGACGAAGCCGCGCGTGCCGGCATGGAGATCGGCGGAGTTTTCGCGCTCGCCACGGAACTCGAATACGAAGTCGCGAACCGCATCAGCAAGATGGTGCCCGCGGCCGAGCTCGTACGATTCTCGAATTCAGGGACAGAAGCCGTCATGGCGGCGCTGCGCGTTGCGCGTGCCTATACAGGCAAGGACGGGCACATCGTCCTGGAGGGCGGTTATCACGGCGTATTCAATGAAGTGCTGTGGTATGCGGACGTCGAGGAGTGGGAGCCGGCGGACGGAGAGCCGGAGGTGCTCGCATACAGCGAAGGTGTTCCCGCGATTACCCGGCGCCTGTTTCATTCGGCGCCGCTTAATGACGCGAACGCCATAGAAGACGTGTTCAAAAAGCACGGCGACCGTATCGGTGCATTCCTCATCGAACCGATCATGGGCAATTGTTGCGGTATTGCAGCGACACAGCAGTACGTGAAAGATGTTCGAGCACTGTGCGACAAGCACGATGTCCTGATGATCATCGACGAAGTCAAAACCGGTTTTCGGGTCGCCAGGGGAGGCGCGCAGCAGTTGTACGGCGTCAAGGCCGACCTCTGCACTTTTGCCAAGGCGATGGCCAACGGCTATCCGATCTCGGTCCTTGCGGGGCGGGAAGACGCGATGCGTTGCATCGGCGACGGGGTGGTGCACGGTGGAACGTTCACCGGGCACTCGGTCTCGCTGGCGGCGGCGAACAAGACCCTGGAAATCCTCGACGAGACCGATGCGCTGGAAAAGATCGAACGCTACGGCAGGTCACTGCAGCAGGGGCTGAGCAAGATCCTTGCCGCACGGGGCATCCGGCACAGTTTCGCCGGCCATCCGTCCATGTCCGGGCTGTTCTTCAATGAAACGGCGCCAAGCAACTACAGGGCGTGGCTGGACTCGGATTACGAGTTCTACGACAACCTCGCTCAGGAGCTGCATGAGCTGGGCATCCTGGTCGAGCCGGACTCGCGTGAACCCTGGTTCATGTGCGAGGCTCATGATGTGAAATGTCTTGCCGAAACTCTGGACAAATTCGAGCGTGCGGTAGACATTACATTGAAAAAACTGCCGCCGGTCAGCAAGCAAACCAACACCGGGTAAAGTCAATCGGACTGACGACTGCGGCGGCCGGAAACGACCGCCGGCAGTCTCTATTTATGTATTTCTGCGGGACGCCATCGATTCATGAAAACCTATGATGCAATTGTCGTCGGTGCCGGTCATAACGGGCTGACCAATGCCGCGTTCCTGGCGAAGGCCGGACTCAACGTGTTGTGTGTCGAGAAGAACGACTACATCGGCGGGGCGGCGGTCAGCCGCAACCTGCACAAGGACTGGATCTACTCGAACTGTTCCTACGTCTGCAGCCTGTTGCGACCGGAGATCTTCAGGGCGCTCGAACTGCACAGGCACGGCCTGCAGGTGACGCCTTACGGCGGGTCCGTGACTTTCATGCAGAACGGCGACTACTTCGGATCCTACTGGGACAGCGAAGTCTCCTATCGCGAGAAGGCGCGCTTCTCCAAGCGCGATGCCGACGCGTACATACGCTATTCCACGGATACCATGCGACAGTGCCGGTTCATCCGTGATTTCCTGTTGCGCACGCCGCCGGACCCGACCTCATTCAAACCCGCGGATATTCGTGAACTGTTGTTGCTCGGCCGCAAGTTCATGGAAATGGGCGAGGACCGGATGTACGAAACGATCCGTTTCTGGACCATGAGCGTTGCCGAGTATCTCGGCGAGTACTTCGAGACCGACGTAATCAAGACCGCCTTGTCGGGCAGCGGCATCATCGGCACGGCGCTGGGCGTGCATTCGCCAGGCACCGCTTACGTGTTGCTGCACCATTATATGGGCGATGTCGACGGCAACGTCGGCACCTGGGGCTACGCGCGCGGTGGCATGGGCGGGGTGTCCAAATCAATCGCCGGCGCTTTCCAGGCCTACGGCGGAGAGCTGCGCACGGACGCCGGTGTCGACAAGATCGTCGTGAAGAACGGAAAGGTCAAGGGCGTCGCGCTGACCACCGGCGAGGAAATAGACGCACGCGTGGTCGTTTCCAACATGGACGTGAAACGCACCTTCCTGCAATGCATGGACGAGAGTGACCTCGACCCGGAGTTCTACCGGCGCGTCAGGAATTTCAAGAGCCGCGGATCGTCCGGCAAGTTGAACATCGCGTTGAACGGCCTGCCGACATTTCCCGCGTTGCCCAAGGGGAGTTCGCTGATGCACAGCGACATGCACTTCATCGACTCGATGGAGCGGATGGAGCGCGCCTATGACGACTGGAAGGCCGGCACCTGGTCGAAGGACCCCTATGTCGACATGCTCATCCCGACCCTGGTCGATCCCACGATGGCACCGCCGGGCAAGCATTTCATGAGCTGTTTCATCCAGTATTGCCCGCCGCAGATCAATGGCCGCCGCTGGACCGACGCCGAGCGGGATGCATTCGGCAAGACCGTAATCGACCAGATTGCAAACTACAGCCCGGACTTCAAGAGCCTGATCGAGCATGTCGAAATTCGCACGCCGCAGGACATCGAGGACCAGATCGGTATTACGGAAGGCAACATTTTTCACGGCGAGCTGACCATGGACCAGCTGTTGTTCAACCGGCCGGTGCCGGGTTACGCGCAGTATCGTTCGCCGGTGGGCGGGCTGTACATGTGCGGATCGAGCACCCACCCGGGAGGCGGAGTCATGGCAGCGCCCGGGGCGAATGCGGCACGTGAAATACTTTTCGACCTGAAGCGACACAACACCGTGCCGGAGAATTTCGGCGATGACTGAGCAATACGACGCTATCGTAATCGGTGCCGGCCACAACGGGCTGGTTTGCGCCGCATTGCTCGGCAAGGCCGGGCGCAAGGTCCTGGTACTGGAAGCCAATGAACAGGTCGGCGGCGCGGCCGTGACGCGCAGGTTCGCGGACGACTATTCCGTTCCCGCCTGCGCGCATCTCCTGTACCAGTTGCAGCCGCAGGTGAAAAAAGACCTCGGATTGAACATCGCGCTCGCCAGCGACGACATGGAAACCGTCGCGCTGTCCACCGACGGCCAGCACGTACGCTACAGCAGCGACCGGGTGCATGGCGTCAGCGATGCCGACGCGGCCAGTTACCGCGATTTCCATCGCCGCATGAGTCGTTTTGCGAACTTGCTGCAAACCTACCTGAACAAGCCGCCGCCGCGATTAGGCACGAAAGACAGGAAGGATCTCGTCACGCTGGCGCGCCTGGGCCTGGACCTGAGGATGCTGGGCCGCAAGGAGATGCGCGAATTCCTGCGGCTCATCGGTATGAACATCCACGATGAGGTAACCGAGCGTTTCGAGAACAAGCTGCTCAAAGGCGCGCTGAGCCTCGACGCGGTACTGGGTACTCATCTCGGACCACGTTCGCCGAACACGATCATGACTTACCTGTATCGGCTGGCGGGCAATGGCGGGCGGCTCGCCGCGCCTGCCGGCGGCATGGGTGCCGTGAGCGAGGCGCTGGCGCAGGCGGCGCGCAGCAACGGAGTGACCATTCGCACCGGCATGCCGGTGCAGCGCGTGATCGTCGACAACGGCAGAGTGACGGGCGTAGAGACACAGAACGGAGAAAATTTTGCCAGCTTTACCGTGGTCTCGAACGCCGACCCGAAGACCACGATCCTGAATCTCGTCGGCGCGCGCCACGTCGAGACCGGCTTTGCGCGGCGCATCAGTAACATCCGCATGCAGGGCAATGCCGCCAAACTGCACCTGGCACTGGACGGATTGCCGGTCGTGCAGGGTCTGGAGAAAAGGGACTTCGGCGCACGATTGCTGATTGCGCCGGACGAACATTACGTGGAGCGCGCGTTCAACCCCGCGAAGTACGGTGAGACCTCACCGGAACCGGTATTGGAAATCAGCATTCCGAGTTTCCGCGACAGCACGCTCGCGCCGACGGGAAAGCATGTTTTGTCGGCGATAGTGCAATATGCGCCTTACAGGCTGAAAAAAGGCTGGGACAAAGCGGCGCGCGAGGCGTTCAAGGAGACGACGCTGCGCAAGATCACCGAGTTCATGCCGGACATCGACGGCCGCATCACCGCCGTCGAAATGCTGACGCCGGTCGATATCGAGCAGGAGTTTCACATGGGCGGCGGACACTGGCACCACGGCGAATTCACGCTGGACCAGTTCATGTTCGTCCGCCCCGTCAGCGGTGCCGCGCAGTACGCGATGCCGCTCGATGGCCTGTTCCTCTGCGGCGCCGGTACGCACCCCGGCGGCGGTGTCAGCGGAGCGGCTGGCCGCAATGCCGCGAGGGCGCTATTGGCTCGGGAGAAAACAGCATGAACGTCATCGAAGTCCACCAGGGCAGGCTGGAATCGCCGTTCTATCCCCGCTTGAAGGCGCTGGACCGGCTCGATAACTGGCATACGTGGAAGGGATACACCACGCCGGACGCATTGTTCGATGCAGAACTCGAGTACTTCGCCATCCGCAATTCGACCGGCGTCTTCGACCTGACGCCGATGACCAAGTACCGCATTACCGGCAAGGACTCGCTCGCCTACGTCGACCGGCTGGTGACCCGTGACATGCAGAAGGTAACCGCAGGTCGCGTCGCCTACGCAGTCTGGTGCAACGACCAGGGACAGGTCATCGACGATGGCACGATCTTCCACCTTCGGGAAGGTGAGTACCGGCTGTGCTCGCAGGAACGTCACCTGCCGTGGCTGATGGCGGCGGCTATCGGTTTCGACGTGACCATACGCGAAGAGACGGCGGACATTGCGGCGCTCGCCGTGCAGGGACCGACTTCCTACAGCATCATGAGGAATCTCGGCTTGCATGGCCTGGAGAACCTCAAGCCTTTCGGACTGATGCACTTCGATTTCCAGGGCACCGAACTCATGGTGTCGCGCACCGGATTTACCGGCGATCTCGGCTACGAACTGTGGCTGTCGCCGGGCAAGGCGCTGGCACTATGGGACGCGCTGTTCGAAGCTGGACGGCATTACGACATTCGCGCCATGGGGACGCATGCGCTCGAGCAGGCGCGCATCGAAGCAGGCTATCTTGCGGCCTACCAGGAATTCCTGCCGGCCGACGAAACCGTGCGCACCGGGCGGTCGCGCTCGCCGTTCGAACTGGGTCTCGACTGGCTGGTGGACTTCAGGAAGCCGAACTTCAACGGCCGGCGTGCACTTGCCGCCGAGAAGCTGAAGGGATCGAAGTGGCGGCTGGTGAAGCTCGACATCGAAGGCAACAAGCCGGCGCACCACTCATACATCTACGCCAAGCCGAGAAAGAACAAGAAGGAAATCGGTTTCATCACGTCGGCGAGCTGGTCGCCGGTGTGCAAGCAGAATATTGCGATCGGTTCGGTTCGCATGCCGCACGGCGTGACCGGCGAGACCGTCTGGGTCGAGGTGTATTACCAGCGGGAGATGCACTGGTCGCGCGTGATGGCCAAGGCAACGGTCGTCGACAAGCCATTCTGGTTCCCGGCGAGGCGCAGCGCGACACCGCCAGCGCCGTACTGACCTATCGGCGCATTCTCCTTGAAACACCGGCTGGATCCACTGCTGAGGCCGACGTCCGTCGCTATCGTCGGTGCTTCGTCGAGCGGGGATACCATGGGCCACTGGGCACTGCGAAACCTGCTGAAAGGCGGTTACCCGGGCCGTATCTATCCGGTCAACCCGCGCTACGGCGAACTGCAGGGCGTGCGCTGTTTTGCGAGCATTGCTGCGCTCCCCGAAGTGCCAGACATGGTGATGTTCACGGTCGGCGATCATCGTATCGAGTCAGTCCTGGACGAAGCGATCGCCGCGGGGATACCCGCCGGTGTGCTGATGTCGTCGCTCGTGCTGGATGACGACAACGCGCCGCCGCTCAAGGAGCGCGTGCGGAGGAAAGTCCAGGACGCGGGAATGCTGGTCTGCGGTGCCAACGGCATGGGCTACTACAACATCCGCGATCACGTCTGGGCCTGCGGGTTCGACAGCCGCACGCACGAAGCCCCCGGCAACGTCAGCTTCATCAGTCACTCCGGCTCCGGCATGTGCGGCATAGTCGATTGCGAAGAACGCATACGATTCAATTTCGCCTGTTCGGCGGGTAACGAACTTGCCGTCACGATGGACCAGTATCTCGATTTCGTGCTGGACCTGCCCGAAACGCGCGTGGTCGGGTTGTTCGTCGAAACGGCGCGTAATCCGCAAGGGTTTCGCGCAGCGTTGCAAAAAGCGGTCGAACGCCGGATACCCATTGTTGCGCTGAAGGTCGGGCGCACCGAACGCGCGGCACAACTGACGGTATCGCATTCGGGGGCCATGGCCGGTGACGACGCAACTTACGATGCCTTGTTCGATCGTTACGGCGTGCAACGGGTGCGCGACATGGACGAACTGGCGACGGCACTCATATTGTTCGCCGAACTGCACCCGGTGGGCCCGGGCGGCCTGGTGTCGCTGCACGATTCGGGCGGTGAACGCCAGTTGATGGTCGACCTGTGCGACGAAACCGGCGTGCCGCTCACCGAATTGCAGCAGCACACGGTCGCGGCACTCGAGCAGGTGCTCGATCCGGAGCTGCCGGCGGTCAATCCGCTGGATGCCTGGAGTCGTGGCGGTCCCGATGCCGGCAAGCAGATGATCCAGGCGCTGACACTCATGATGCAGGACCCGGGCGCCGCTATGGGAGCCGTGGTGCACGATCGCGCGCCGCACGGCCTGGTCTACGAAAGTTACATCGCCTACATGCGCCTGGCGCACGAGGCGTCGGGCAAACCGGCGGCGCTGGTGGCCGCACGCCAGGGCACGGGTTGCGACGCGCGAGTGGTCAGCAGCACGCATGCGGGCCTGCCGGTGCTCGATGGGCTGCCCGCATTCCTGCGCGGTGTCCGGGCGCTGTTCGACTACCGTGACTTCACGGCCGTGAAGATGACGATGCCAGCCACGGCGCCGGCCTGGGCCGTCGCCAAATGGCAGGATCGCCTGACCGGCGGCACCACGCTCGACGAGGTATTCTCACTGCAGTTACTGCAGGACTTCGGCCTGCCGGCATCGCCCTGCGAAATCGCCGGGAACGAAGCGGACGTGGTCGCGGCGGCGCGGAAAATCGGCTATCCGCTGGCCCTGAAGACCGCCATGCCCGGGATGCTGCACAAGACCGAGCACAAGGGTGTGTATCTCGGCATCGCAGGGGAAGCGGAGCTGCTGCAGAAGTACCATGAACTCCTGCGGCGCGTAGGTTCTCGCGTGCTGGTCGCCCCGATGGCGGAGCCGGGCGTGGAAATGATCCTCGGCGCGCGCCGTGACGAGCAGTTCGGGCCGGTGGTGGTCCTGGGCTTTGGCGGCATACTGGCCGAGCTGACGCGGGACGTTGCATTCGCCCTGCCGCCGTTCGATGCTGCTTATGCGCGGCGTCGCATCGACAGGCTGAAGCTGCGGCCGCTGCTCAACGGCGCGCGTGGCAAGCCTGCGGCCGACATCGACGCGTACTGTCGGATGGCCAGTGACTTCTCGGTTGTGGTCGATGCCATGCGCGACGCGGTGCAGGAGATCGACATCAATCCTGTGATCGTCGGCAGCAATTCCTGTGTCGCCGTGGATGCATTGATCGTGGGTCGTACGGACATTTCGGGTGAATCAACATGAATATCGAAACCCTGGCAACTTATACGAGCAAGGACTGGAAAAAAGCGGCGGACAGGGTACTTGCGTCCGCGGAGACGCGATTTTTCATAGACGGCCACTACGTCGATGCCGTCGACGGAGGCCGCTTCGAGAACAGCAATCCGGCCAACCGGGAGGTCATCGCTACCATGGCTGCGGCGAATGCCAGGGACGTGGACGTTGCGGTGGCAGCTGCTCGGCGCGCATTCCGCGACAAACGCTGGTCCGGGCTCGCGCCGCGTGCGCGGATGGAAGTCCTGTACAACTACACGAAACTCATCGGCGAGAACGCGGAGCAACTGGCACTGCTCGATACCCTGGACATGGGCAAGCCCATCCGCGACATGCTGAACATCGATCTTCCCGCAGTGATCCAGACCATACAGTTCATGGCGGAATACATAGACAAGATCGAGGGCAGCGTGACCAACACGCCCTCCGACATCATGCATTACGTGCTGCGCGAGCCTATCGGCGTGGTCGGCGCCATTTCGCCCTGGAATTACCCTCTGCTGATGGCGGTGTGGAAGGTCGCGCCGGCGCTGGCCGCGGGCAACACCGTGGTGCTGAAACCGGCCGAGCAGGCGCCGATGTCCTGCCTGCGGCTTGCCGAACTGTTCGTCGAGGCCGGCGGGCCACCGGGCGTGTTCAACGTAATCAACGGCATTGGCGAAGTGGCGGGCAAGGCGCTGGCGCTGCATAACGACGTCGACAAGATCACCTTCACCGGCTCGACCGAAGTCGGCAAGCTGATGTTGCAGTATGCGGGACAGTCCAACATGAAACGCGTGTCGCTGGAATGCGGCGGAAAGTCGCCGCAGGTTTTCATGGCGGATACCCCCGACCTGGGGCGTGCCGTTGCTGCCGCATACAACGGCGTGTTCGCCAACATGGGCGAGGTGTGCAACGCCGGTTCCCGACTGCTCGTTGAGCGCGGCATCTACGACGAGTTCGTCGAGCTCTTCAAAGCCGAGGGAAAAAACGCGTACGTGCCCGGCGATCCCCTCGACCCGGAAACGAACCTCGGCCCGCTCGTTACCGATGAAGCGCAACAACGTGTGTTGTCACTGGTCGAGTCAGGGAAAAAGCAGGGAGCGAAACTCGAGTTCGGTGGAGACGCACCGAAGCTGCGCGGTTCCTACGTAAATCCAACCCTGTTCACCGGGGTGAACAACTCCATGCGCATAGCGCGCGAGGAAATTTTCGGGCCGGTGGCCTCGATAATTCCTTTCGACGGCATCGACGAAGCCATCAGCATTGCGAACGACACGATCTACGGCCTCGCGGCCGGCGTCTGGACGCGCGACATCGCTCGCGCACACCGCCTGATCAAGGAAATCGAGGCAGGCGTGATCTGGGTCAACTGCTTCGACGAGGGCGACATGACCCAGCCTTTCGGCGGCTACAAGCAGTCTGGCAACGCGCGCGACAAGTGCATCGAGAGCATCCTGAGCTACACACAGAGCAAGTCGGCCTGGATACGCCTGTCCTGAAGGCCATGAGCCTGATCGACTACACGACGGACGGAGCCATAGCGAGGATCCGGCTCAATCGGCCGAAGAAGCTGAATGCCATCAACGGCGAGATGCTGGACGGCCTTGCGGTTGCGCTCGACCAGGCGGAAAGCGACGACAATGTTCGCGTCGTCCTCCTGAGCGGTGAAGGCCGGGCTTTCTCGGCCGGTTTCGACCTGGACATCGGCGCACCTGCCGGGGGCGAGTCGCTGGCAGAGCACACGCGCCGCGAATTGCGGCGCGATTTCGACCTGATCATGCGCTTCTGGGATTGCCCGAAGCCGACCATAGCCGCCGTGCATGGCTATTGCCTCGGCAGTTCGAT
>DATICC010000438.1:0-6279 GCA_035457045.1 Woeseiaceae bacterium
GTTGCTCGCTGCCTGCACCGAGACGGCTGTAACTCAGGATCTGGCTGATCAGGTGATCGAGCCGCCCGATTTCCTCATCGAGGCGGGCGAGATCGGCGGAATCGCCGGATTTCTGCCGTTGCAGTTCCAGGGCGACTCGCATGCGTGCAAGCGGCGAGCGCAATTCGTGCGAGATGTTCCTGGTCAGTTCGGTTTGCTGGCTTGCGGATTTCTGCAGTTTCTCCGCCATGAGGTCGAAGTCCCGTGCAAGTCGGCCGAGTTCGTCACGCCGGCTGCCGAGGCCAGGCCCGACCCGTTCGTCCAGGTTGCCTTGCGCCAGCGAAACCGTGGCGTCACGAAGCTTGCGCACCGGGCTCGTAATTGCACGTGCCAGGAGGTAGCACACCGCCGCGCTGACGACCAGGGCCAGCACGAGAAGCAGGCTGCGCACCGGCATCCTGTTCCAGAAGAACGGCAACCTCTCGGGGGGCATGACAATGACAGTGAAAATCTCGCCGTCCGGCGACACCAACTGGGTCAATGGGCGCGCCCAACGCAGGTTTCGGGGTTCGCGACGTGGTTTTGCGCCGGGTTGCAGGTGTCGCTCGTGCCGCTCGACCATTCCAGCGACCATCGCCGGCACACGGCGGCCGAGAATATCCTGTCCGTGCCGGTCGAGAATCAGGACCAGGTTCGCAGTGCCCTGCGGCTGGTCCCGCAGCCACCGCTTCAGTCCGTCCTTGCCGTCACGATCCAGTGCTTCACTCGCCTCGACCAGTGAGTCTCCCAGCTGAATGTTCTCGAAGCTGGTTCGGGCACGCTCGGCATACATGTAGCCTCCGAGTGCGGCCACTCCGATCGTTATGCCGATGATCAGCCAGAACGACAGAAAGATTCGCAGCAGCAGGCTCTGCACGCGAATTATTCCCGCGTCTCGGGAACGAGTGCGTAACCGATTCCGCGCTGGTTGCGGATCGTCGTCTTGCCGCCCCCTGCACGTTCGAGCTTGCGGCGCAGGTTGCTGACGTGGGTATCGATGCTGCGATCGTACGGCAGCAAGCGTCGGCCCAATGCGCGCTCACTGAGTTCCTCTTTGTTGACGATCTGACCCGGCGTTTTCAGCAGGCACCCCAGGATTTCAAGCTCGGTGCCCGTCAACTGCATCGGCGTGCCCTTCACCGTGGCGCGGCGCGTCCGGTAATCGAGTTCGATGTCGTCCAGCCTGTACCTGCCGGTCGTCCCGGTGGCGCCGCGGGACCGGCGCATGATCGCTTTCAATCGTGCCAAAAGCTCCCGCGGATTGAACGGTTTGGCGAGGTAATCGTCGGCACCGAATTCCAGCCCGATGATCCTGTCGACGTCGTCGCCGCGTGCCGTGAGCATGATGACCGGCAGGTTGCTGGTCTGGCGCAGGGTCCTCAGAACGTCGAGTCCATTCTGGCCGGGCAGCATGATGTCGAGGATCACCATGTCGAAGGTATCGGTCGCCAACCTGTCGAGCCCTGCCTCACCGCTCGCCGCGGCGACAAGCCCGATGCGCTCGGCCTGGAGAAACTCTCGCAGCATCCCGGCCAGCGACTGATCGTCGTCGATCAGCAGTACGCGGGCTGTGGTTTGGACGTTGTTCATTGACAGGTTTCCGGTTGAGCGCGGGTCATGGTGCTGGATAGCCTGGCACGCCGCAACGCCGCGCCTGCGATCCTTGACAATTCTTCGCCAAACCGGAGTTTTTCCTGACGCAGGCTCACATTGCGCCGTCTAAGCTTCGAGCTGCCCGTCGATCGCACATCGACATGAACCCCCCACGAATGGAGATCAAAATGATCAAGCAGATCTGGAAATCGTCGCTGGCGGCCGGAGCCTTGCTGGTTGTGGCAGCCACTGCAGTCGCTGGACCCGGTGGACATCACGGTTGGCAAGGTGACTTCGGTGATCCCGACCGGCTCGCGGAACACCTGACTCGCCGACTCGATCTGGATGAGGATCAGACACAGAAAATCCGGAACATAGTCAGCGCGGCAACCCCGGAGATGCAGGAGCTGCGAGATCGCGCCATGCAGAACCATGAAGCCGTACGCACGCTGGACGCAAGCGATCCCGACTTCGACACCAGGCTTTCGACCCTGGCGAGGGAAAACGGTGACCTGGCCAGTGCGGCAACGCTGTTGCATGGACGGCTGCGTGCCGAGATCAACGCCGTGCTGACGCCGGAACAGCGCGAGGAGTTTGTTGAAATGCCACATCGTTGGGGCCGGCGTGGTCCGCCCGACCGGGAGTAGCCTGCGCAATGAGCTGCGTAGTCAGCTGCAGTATTCTTGTCACATAAGGTACGCCCACCGGCCGGGACAAGGAGCGACCCGGCCGGCACCTTTCGCGAAAATGACATGAAAACAGGCGCTTAACGCTTGTTTTTCGCCGCCTTCGGACGCCTTGAAATCAGCGCAGAATCCCGGTTGCGGCGCCGATTACGGCGTATTATGGTTTGAGGACTGCAAGGTCGCTTGTAGCCAGCAATTACGCGGCCTTGCGATGGAACTTATGTCAGCTTGCGTGCCTCCAAGAATTGTTAAAACCCGGTGCCGAGAAGCAGGCCACTGCGGGCACACACCGCGATCGTGCATTGCACCTGAACAGGCGATAAGGCGATGAAATCACTCTCCCGTTCACTTTCCAGTTTCCCTCGTCTGCGACAATCCCTGCTGACTGCTGCTATCGCACTGGCGATCAGCGGCTGCGCCGTGTCGATGGGCACCAGTGGGGGATCTTCAGGCGGCGCATCCGGCGGTTCCTCGGGTGGCATGCCCGGTGGTATGCCGGGCGGATCTTCCGGTGGTTCGTCGGGTGGTTCGTCGGGTGGATCGTCGGGCGGCATGTCGGGCGGATCATCGGGCGGTTCCTCAGGTGGCATGCCCGGCGGGTCTTCGGGCGGCATGTCGGGCGGTTCCTCCGGCGGTTCTTCCGGCGGCATGTCCGGTGGTTCCTCAGGTGGAATGTCGGGCGGGATGCCCGGTGGTTCGTCGGGCGGTTCGTCGGGCGGTTCGTCAGGCGGCATGCCCGGCGGTTCCTCGGGCGGCATGTCGGGTGGTGGTGGTGGCGGCGATGGCGGCGGAGTTCGCGGCCTTGGCGGCCAGATGCCGGGCGGCATGGGCGGTACCGGTGGTGCCGCCGGCGGTGGTGCTGCAGGTGGTGGTGCCGCGGGTGGCAACGCGGACTGCGGCGGCGAATCCCTGCCCGGCGGCGTTGGCGGTATGGAGCAGGGCAACGAATGCAGCGGTGAGGTCGGTCAGTTTCCGGGCGAAACGGAAGCCGAGCGAAAGGCACGGCTCGAGGAAACACTGGAGAAATCGGTCGACGATTTCGATGGCGTGATCGCCGAAGAGCAGCGCGAGATATCCACGGTTGGACGGGACACAGAGGGCTACGGCACGGCGTCGGGCGGCGGTGGAAGAGTGGGTCTCGGCAAGCAGGGTAGCGGTGGTGTACAGGGCACCGGTCAGGCCAAGGGCGAAAGCGGCGCCAACGCGGGCGGCGGGGCGACCGCATCCGTCGACAGCATGTCCGAAGAAGAGATTGCCAGCCGCACGCCGGACGATATACCCGACCTGGTCAGTGAGGACATCGTAGCCAAACAGCTGCGTGAGGCAGCACTTGCCGAGGACGACCCGGTTCTGCGCGAGCGCCTGTGGGAGGAATACAGGAATTACAACAAACTCTAGGCGATGACAGAATTGAGGCAGGGCAACGGAAGGCAAACGATGAGATCCATAACCCCGATTGCTGCGGCGACAGTGCTGGCGGCTGCTGCGCTTGCCGGGTGCACGGTATCCGAAGTCATCGCACCGGAACAGACTCCGCTTGCGGTTGCCTCCCTCAATGTGACCGAAGCGCTGCTGCTCGATGTCGGTATCGTCAATTTTGACGAGAATGTTCCGGAAAAGAACGATTCAGCAAAGACCGGCATCTATCCCGAAGTCCGGATGGCGGAAGCCCGCTATATCCCGTACCACCTCAAGAACACGATGCAAGGCACCGGCTTCTGGGGTGCGGTGCGCGTCATACCGTCGCGGTATGTCTTTACTGATGTGACCGTCAGTGGTTCCATCAAACAGTCGGACGGCGAGTTCGTCGCGTTGCGAGTGCGAGTCGAGGACGCACTCGGGCGGGAATGGTACGAAAGGGAATACTCGATGCAGACCGGCATCATGTCCTACGCAGAAGGCCGCGATCGCACGCAGGATCCGTACCAGAAAGTGATCAACGATATTGCGAACGATTTGCATGCCTACGCCGCGACCCTGCCGCCCGAGGACATACGCCGCATGCGGCAGGTTTCCGAGTTGCGCTTCTTCGGCGACATGGTTCCATCGGCCTTTGGCGAATACCTGGAGACCGACAACAAGGGAATGGTTTCTGTAGTCCGCCTGCCGGCTGAGAACGACCCGATGGTCGATCGCCTGCGGCAGGTTCGCGAACGGGACCGGCTGGTCATCGATACGCTCAATGAGCACTACGCGAATTTCTACTACGGCATTGCGCTGCCCTACGAGGGCTGGCGCCGCACGGCCAGGGAACAGTCGATCCAGTTCCGGCAGGCCAAACGATCGGCCGCCATGCGTGCGTTGCTCGGTGTGGTCGTGGTAGCGGGATCGATGCAGATCGACACCGGCGGCTCGCATTCGCGGGCCAAGCAGGCGACGCAAATCGTCGGCATCGATCGGGGAATGCGCGCCATCTATGAAGCCTGGGGAATGCGTTCGGCGGCCAATATCCACCGCGAAAACATACGCCAGTTGTCGGAATCGTTCGTGTCGGAAGCCGCTCCCCTGGTAATCCAGGTCGAGGGCGAGTCGCGTCGCCTGACCGGCACCGCGGAGTCGCAATACGAGAGCTGGCGCAAGCTGCTGAAGGAAATCTACCAGACCGAAACCGGTTTCTCGCAGGACATAGACCTGGGCGTCCCCGCCCGGTCCGCCGAGCCGGCCGGCTGATAATCTGCACGTCTGCGTATGCGGGTACTGAGCGAAGGTACGCGGCTGGGTGACCGCTATGCTCTGCTCCGCCGCGCCGGTCGCGGCGGCATGGCGGAGGTCTGGCTGGCGCGCGACCGGCAGTCGCAAAGCACCGTTGCCCTCAAATTCCTGTCCGGGAAATACGCCGGGGATGCGGCCGCAAGAGACCGCCTGCACCGTGAGTGGCGCATCGGCAGCCGCCTGATGCATGCGCACATCGTGCGCGTGTTCGAGTTTCACGACGATCCTGATGGCGCGTATTTCAGCCTGCAGGCGATCGAAGGTCCCGATGTCTCCGTACTGGCCGGCGCCGGCATGGACAACGCGCTTCGGCCCCTCGGCCTGATCGCCGATGCGCTGCGTTACGCGCATGCAAAAGGTGTCGTCCACGGCGATGTCAAAGCAGGCAATATCCTGCTCGATGCGCGCGGAGCACCTTACCTGATCGATTTCGGCGTCGCGGTTTTGCCCGCGGCCGAGACCGCCGCGCGCGGGGGCTCGGATATCCACCGCAGTCCGCAACTGCGGGCGGGGCATCCGCCGGCGCCGTCGGACGACATTTTTGCCCTCGGCCTGCTCGCCGGAGAACTGATCAGTGGCGCGCCGCCGGATCCGCAACGGCCCGGGAGTTTGCGCGACCCTGACGGCAGCAGCTTGCCTGCACCCATCGCCACACTGATCAACAGCATGTTGTCGGCCGACGCCACAAAGCGGCCGGACGCCGCCACGGTGGCAGCGGCGCTGGCTGCGGCCGGCTTTCCCGCCGGGCCCGCCCACATCAAATCGACGGCACCGATGCCACTCCCAGACGTCGAACCGGCCGTATCGATACAGCCTGTGTTGCGCAAGGACACGCAAACCGCCGGCATGCACCGGCCGGAGGGTCACAAAGCACCCCGCGGCATTTCGGCGACGATCGTGTACGGTGGGCTCGGATTGTCACTGCTGGTGCTTCTGGCCGTGATCTTCCTGTTGCCGAAGGCCACGGACACACCGCAGCAGGCAACGCCGGAAACGGGCGAGCCCCTGGTTGACCCGGCCGCGGTTGATGCGGAATCTGCCGTCGATGCCGGGGAATCGGTGGACTTGCCGGCGGCACAGGCTGATGGCGGCAACGCCGGGTTCAATGAGAATATCGAAGCAGTGTCCGGCAATGACGCTGCGCGTTTGCTGGCAGCAACCGACGAGGCGCTCGGCGATCTGCTGTCACGACTCGAACGGCTTCGCTACCGGGCTATCGATCGTTGGGGCGGCCAGGCGTTTCTCGATGCGATGAACGTATACCAGGCCG